>CBIHLT010000009.1:0-48256 GCA_966210615.1 uncultured Massilia sp. | reverse complement strand
ATATCGATGTCAGCAACAACGCCTGGCCGCGCAAGGCAGTGCCTTCGCGCCTGGAACTCTTCAAGACCGAACAGGACAAGAACAATCTGATGCGCGATTTCCACACCCCGCTGAAGAAGCCTGCTGCTGAAGCACCGAAGGCCGTCCAATGAAACCCGGGTTGTTCAAAGCCCTGTGCGCCGCCCTGCTCATCGCGATGAGCGCGGCGGCGCACGCGCACCGCTTCCACACCAGCATCACGGACATCTCGTACAACGCGCGCACCAAGAGCACCGAAGTCGTGCACACCTACATGGCGCACGATATCGAGGCGCTCCTGACGAACCTCTACCAGCGCCAGTTCGACCTGAGCGATCCGGAAGACCAGGAGGTGCTGCGCAAGTACATCGAGCAGCGCTTCGCCATCAAGGGCCCCGACAACCAGCCCCTGAAGCTGCGCTGGATCGGCATGACCATCGATGCGCAGAGCGTCGTGGTGTTCCAGGAAGCCGAGCAGACGCAGCTTTCGCAGGCCGCCGTCATTCGCCAGGGCGTGCTGATCGACTTCCTGCCCGACCAGGTCAATACCGTCAACCTCAACCAGGCGGGAACGGTGCGTTCCCTCACCTTCATGCGCCAGGCGCTGGAACAACCGGCCCGCTGAATCGACGATGCAATTACGTGTTCTCCCCTGCGCGCTGGCCGCGCTGTTCGTCCACACTTCCACCCATGCCGATGATTTCGTCCTCCAGCGCGTGCTGGTCGAAGGCTCGCGCGCCAGCATGCTCGGCATCGCCGACTCCGCCGGCGCCGGCAGCGCGGGCGCGAAGGACCTCGCCAACCGCATCGCCTACCGCCCCGGCGAACTGCTCGAAGTCACGCCCGGCCTGATCGCCAGCCAGCACAGCGGCGAGGGCAAGGCCAACCAGTTCTACCTGCGCGGCTTCAACCTCGACCACGGCACCGACCTCGCCACCTGGGTGGACGGCATGCCGGTCAACCAGCGCAGCCATGCCCACGGCCAGGGCTGGACCGACCTGAACTTCCTGATCCCCGAGCTGGTCGGCCGCCTGGACTACCGCAAGGGGCCCTACTCCGCGCGCGAAGGCGATTTCTCGTCGGCCGGGGTGGCCTCGCTCACCTACGCCAACCGCCTGACGAAGAACCTGGCCACGGCCACGCTGGGCCAGGACGGCTATGCACGCACGGTGCTGGCCGGCTCGTTCGACGCGGCCGGCGGCAGCGTGCTGCTTGCGCTGGAAGGCATGAAGAACGACGGCCCGTGGACGCGGGCCGACGGCTACCGCAAGACCAATGCGGTGCTGCGCTACAGCCGCGGCTACGCCAACAACGGCTGGAGCGTGACCGCGATGCACTACAGCGGGCACTGGAACGCCTCCGACCAGATTCCCCTGCGCGCGGTGCGGGCCGGCCAGCTGGGCCGCTACGACAATCTCGACAGCCTGGATGGCGGCGAGGCGAGGCGCGCCAGCCTGTCCGGCGTGTGGCGCCAGACGTCGAGCGACGCGGCCTCGAAACTCAGCGCCTACGTGATCCGCAACCGGCTCGACCTGTACTCGAACTTTACCTACTTCATGAACGACCCGGTCAACGGCGACCAGTTCAGCCAGCCGGACCGCCGCGTGACTTCCGGCCTGGACGGCAGCCACACCTGGCACGTGCACCGCAGCGAACGCTTCTCGTCCGACGTGACGGTGGGCGCCCAGCTCCAGAACGACAACATCCACAACGGCCTGTACGACACCCGTGCGCGCCAGCGCCTGGCGACCACGCGCGAAGACCATATCGTCGAGACCAGCGGCGCCCTCTTCATCGAGAACGCCACGCGCTGGAGCGAGGCGCTGCGCACCGTGGCCGGCGTGCGCGCCAGCCGCTACGCTTTTCGCGTCGACAGCGACCGGCTTGACAACACCGGCAGCGCGCATGACACGCTGCTGACGCCCTCGCTGAATGTGGCCTACGGGCCGTGGGCCTCGACCGAGCTGTATGCCAATTACGGCCACGGCTTCCACAGCAACGACGCCCGCGGCACGGTCGCCACGGTCGATCCGAAGACGCTCGACCCTGTCGAACGCACCCCGGGACTGGTGCGCTCGCGCGGCTATGAATTCGGCATCCGCAGCGCGGCGATTCCCGCCATGCAGACTTCGCTGTCGGTGTACCGCCTCGACTTCGATTCCGAGCTGACCTATATCGGCGATGCCGGCAATACGGAAGCAGGCGATCCGAGCCGCCGCTACGGGATCGAGTTCTCGAACTACTGGCGGGCGCTCAAGTGGCTGTCGGTCGACGTCGACGCGGCCTATGCGCGCGCCCGTTCGCGCGGCGGCAATCCGGCCGCGAACCGGATTCCGGGCGCCATCGAGGGCGTGGCCCAGCTCAGCCTGACGGTGGACCGCAGCGGACCATGGTCGGGCGCGCTGCGCCTGCGCTGGTTCGGTCCGCGCCCGCTGATCGAGGACGACAGCGTGCGCTCGCAGGCCAGCGTGACACTGGGCGGCCGCCTCGGCTACCGGATCGCCAAGGACTGGCAGCTGGAGCTGGAAGGCTTCAACCTCACGAACCGCCGCGATTCGGCCATCGACTACTTCTACGCTTCGCAGCTGAAGGGCGAAACGGCGCCGGTCGATGACGTGCACTTCCACCCGGTCGAACCGCGTTCCTTCCGCATTACCCTGGTCAAGAATTGGTGAACCAGGATAGGCCAGCCCCAAGCCGGTGGCGTGGAAAAGTGCTACGCTAGCCGGCATGACAACACCGCAACCACCCTACCTTGACCCGTCGCAGCTGACGGACGCCCTGCGCAGCACCGGTTATGCCCTGCTGCGTCCCGCCGACGTCGCCCGCCTGGCCGGCTGCAGCCTGGACGAGCTCCAGACACTGGCGCCGAGCTGGGAGCACCTCGAGCTGGACAACTACCTGAAGGACGGCGGCCGCTACCGGCGCCGCCGCCACTCCTGCTTCATCGACGACGGCAGCGCGCTCGCGCAGACGCCGCACCGCGCCCACTGGCAGCCGGTCGAGTACAACGCCCTGCACGGCGGCATGCACCGCCTGTTCGCGCCGGTGGAGCCGGAGACCGTGGCCAACCCGGCCTGGAACCGCCTGCTGCGCTCCCTGGGCGAAGTCTGCTCCGGCGTGCGCGGCCCGCGCCGCTGGTACGTCGAGGCGCACCAGTTCCGCATCGATACCGCCGACGGCATCGGCCGCCCGACGCCGGAAGGCGCGCACCGCGACGGCGTGGACTTCGTCGCAGTCATCCTGATTGGCCGGCACGGCATCAAGGGCGGCGAGACCCGCGTATTCGACGCCGACGGTCCGGCGGGCCAGCGCTTCACCATGCTGGAGCCCTGGACCCTGCTGCTGCTGGACGATGCGGCCGTGATCCACGAATCGACGCCGATCCAGCCGCTGGGCGAACACGGGCACCGCGATACGCTGGTGCTGACCTGGCGCGAGAACGCCTTCCAGGGCGAGGACGTGCAGGCCGCCTGAGCCAGCCGGATAAAAAAAATGCCCGCGAAACCGAAAGGCTTAGCGGGCTGGAATCCAATTTTCGGAGAAAACTGGAGGAGACGGTTCCAATATAGTCCAAATTATTGTGCACTGCAATACCGTAGAACTACCGTAGCTCCTTGTGGAGAGAAACGTTTCCAGATCCACCATATTTTCTTGCTTTTGCGGCATTGCGCAATGCCCTGTGCGCCCGGCCTGAACCCGCTGGTTTGAGCCGCATCAGTAACGCAAGAATTCTTCACTGCCGAGTAATTCCACAGCCGACCCATTCGATGCCGCCAGCCCCAGCGCCTCGCGCATGAGCTGCGCGCCGAGCGGCGGCGTGCGCGTCGCCGCGGCCATCGCGGCAGCCGACGGCGTCGGCGCTTCCGGCCGCACCTGGGCGGGCGACACCGGGCCGCCCGCCTGATCCACGGCGCGCACCGGCGGCGCCACCGAGGCCTGGCGGTGCCGGCGCGGCGCTTCGGCGGCCAGCGCCAGGCGGCCTTCCGCCAGGGCTGCCGCCACCTCGGGCCAGGCCGCCATCCCCTGCTCTTCCAGCTTCCGCTGCGCCTGGGCCAGGGGCGCCGCATTGGCCACCTCCATGCCGCTGCCGCGCACCGCCGACGCCAGCAGGCGCAAGGGATCCTTGCGCTTGGCCGAACGCGCTGCGGGAGCCAGGAATTCGGGGCTCGTGAACAGCGCCCGCAGCACTTCCTTCTGTGCCCCGCCGCTGCGCCGCCATGCCTCTTCCATGCGCGCCACCAGCGGCGGCGGCGCGCTGCCGACGAACCAGTCCGCCAGGGCCCGGCACCAGGCGGCCGGGCTGTCGGACCCTGAGTACGGAGCAAACACCCGCGGCCGCAGCTCCTGCGCCATGCGCGCCTGTGCGGCCGCGCCCAAGCCGGCTTCGCCTTTCTGCTGGAGCCAGAAGCCGACCAGCACTTCCTCGAGCTGGCGCCTGCTGGCGATCGCGCGCAGCAGGCGCTCCTGCCGGGCCAGGTCATCGGCCTCGTCCGGGCCGGCGTCCACGCGCGCGCTGGCCAGTTCGTGCACCCGGCGCGCCGTCTCGCCAAGCAGATCGGGCCTGGATGGATCCAGCTGCTCCGCCACATACGCCTGCAGACCCATGCGCTGCAAGCGCCCGATGTCGCCCGGCCGCGGGCCGAAGCTCATCCGGTTGAGCACGTGCGCGGCCTGCTGCGCCGTCAGCGGCGCAGCCTCCCAGGCGCGGGCAACGGGCATCAGGCAGAACAGGGCGAGGGCGGCAGCCAGTATCCGGACCATGGAATCTCCTTGTCGATGTGAGATTTATACCGCAAGCAAGGCGCGGCGTCTCCCGCCCCACGGGCCGGCCATGTAAATCTTTGTAAGCGCCCTGCATAGGCCGCACGGGTGCGCGTTGCCGTGCAGGCCGCTTTTGCTACACTTGACCGCTTACCTGAAAGTCATCGACACCATGCAGATCAAACGGATTCCACGCGCCGCGCTCCTGGCCGCTGCGGCAGCTTCCCTGTGCGCGCTGATTGCGTTCGCCCTGAACCGCGGCGCCGGCGCGAAAGACGAACCGTCGCCCCCGCCCAAGCCGGCCCTGACCGTCTCCACCGGCCTGCCGTCGAGCGCCAGCCTCCCCCTCGACCTGAGCGCCAACGGCAGCATCGCTGCCTGGCAGGAGGCGGTGATCGGCAGCGAATCGGGCGGCTTGCGCCTGACCGAGGTGCGCGTCAATGTCGGCGACGTCGTCAAGAAGGGCGAGGTGCTGGCAGTGTTCTCCAGCGAGACCGTGCGCGCCGACGTCGAGCAGGCGCGCGCCGCCCTGCAGGAGGCGCAGGCCAATGCCGCGGAAGCGGCGGCCAACGCCGAGCGCGCCCGCGCCCTGAAAAGCTCCGGCGCGCTGAGCGAGCAGCAGGTCACCCAGCTCCTCACCGCCGAGCGCACCGCCGGCGCGCGCGTGAGCGCCGCCAAGGCCACCCTCACCCAGCAGCAGCTGCGCCTCAAGTACACCCAGGTGGTGGCCCCGGACAGCGGCGTCATCTCGGCGCGCAGCGCCACCGTGGGCGCCGTGGTCGGGATCGGCACGGAACTGTTCCGCATGATCCGCCAGGGCCGCCTCGAATGGCGTGCCGAGGTGACCGCGCCCGACCTGGGGCGGATCAAGCCCGGCATGCGCGCCTTCGTACGGGCCGCGAGCGGCGGCGAAGTCACCGGCAAGGTGCGCACCGTGGCGCCCTCGGTCGACCCGCAGAGCCGCATCGCCCTGGTCTACGTCGACCTGCCTCCTGCACTCTCGGGCAATGCGCCGCTCAAGGCGGGCATGTTCGCCAGCGGGCGCTTCGAGCTGGGCGCGTCGAGCGCGCTCACCGTGCCGCAGCAGGCGATCGCTGTGCGCGACGGCTTCTCCTACGTGTTCCGCCTGAACCGCGACAGCCGCGTGAGCCAGCTCAAGGTGACGACGGGACGCCGCCTGGGGGACCGGGTCGAGGTCACCGGCGGCCTGGCGGCGGGGACGCCGATTGTCGTCAGCGGCGCCGGCTTCCTGAACGACGGCGACCTGGTGCGCAATGTTCCGGCGCCGGCGCGGCCGGCAACCTGAGAGGACACCCGCGATGAATTTTTCCGCCCTCTCGATCCGCAATCCGATCCCGGCGATCATGCTGTTCGCCCTCCTCACGCTGGCGGGCCTCCTGGCCTTCAAGGCCAACAAGGTGCAGGACTTCCCGGACATCGAGCTGCCGATCGTGACCGTGAGCGCGGTGCTGGACGGCGCCGCCCCGGCCCAGCTGGAAACCGAGGTCGCGCGCAAGATCGAGGACTCGGTCGCCACCCTGCAAGGGGTCAAGAACATCTACACGCGCGTGCTCGACGGCGTGGCCACCATCACGGTGGAATTCATCCTGGAGAAGGACTTGTCGGACGCGGTGAACGACGTGCGCGACGCCGTCTCGCGCGTGCGCGCCGACCTGCCGGCCGAGATGCGCGACCCGAGCGTGACCAAGGCCGCCACCGCCGGCCGCGTGATCGCCACCTTCACCGTGGCGCGTGCGCAAGGCGCGGGCAGCGCCATGGACGACCAGGAACTGAGCTGGTTCGTCGACAACGACATCGCCAAGCGCCTCCTGAGCGTGCCGGGCCTGGGCGCGGTCAAGCGCGTGGGCGGCGTGACGCGCGAGGTGCGCGTGGAGCTCGACGACGCCCGCATGGCGGGGCTGCGCGTGTCGGCCCTGGACGTCTCGCGCCAGCTGCGCAACGTGCAGCGCGAGGCGCCGGGCGGGCGCGGCGACGTCAGCGGCGCCGAGCAGTCGGTGCGCACCATCGCCACCGTCAAGACGGCCCAGGAGCTGGCCGCCATGGAGATTCCCCTCCCCGGTGGCCGCAGCGTGCGGCTCGACCAGGTGGCGACCGTCAGCGACACCGTGGCCGAGCCGCGCGCGCTCGCCGAGCAGGACGGCCGCAAGGTCGTCGCCTTCGAGGTGTTCCGCACCCGCGGCGCGGGCGAGGTCGACGTGGCGGAAGGCGCGCGCGGGGCCGTCGCCCAGCTGCAGAAGGAGCATCCGAACCTGGTGCTGCGCGAAGTGATCGACAACTCCTTCGCGGTGGAAGAGAACTTCGACGCCTCGATGGAAATGCTGTACGAAGGCGCGCTGCTGGCGGTGCTGGTGGTGTGGTGGTTCCTGCGCGACTGGCGCGCCACCCTGATCGCGGCGGCGGCGCTGCCGCTGTCGGTGATCCCGGCCTTCCTGGGCCAGTACCTGTTCGGCTACACCCTCAACATGGTGACCCTGCTCTCGCTGGCGCTGGTGGTCGGGGTGCTGGTGGACGATGCCATCGTCGAGATCGAGAACATCTCGCGCCACCTCCACATGGGCAAGACGCCGATGCAGGCATCGCTGGAGGCGGCCGACGAAATCGGCATGGCGGTGATCGCCACCACCTTCTCGCTGGTGGCGGTGTTCCTGCCGACCGCCTTCATGGGCGGCATTCCCGGCAAGTTCTTCAAGCAGTTCGGCTGGACGGCGGTGCTGGCGATCCTGGCCTCGCTGCTGGTGGCGCGCCTGCTGACGCCGATGATGTGTGCCTACCTGCTCAAGCCGGCCAAGCCGCACAAGGAAGAGGACGGGCCGATCATGCGCCGCTACATGACGGTGATGAAGTGGTGCCTGCGCCACCGCCTGGCCACGGCGATCGGCTCGGCCGTGTTCTTCTTCGGCTCCATCGCGCTGGTGCCGCTGCTGCCGACCGGCTTCGTGCCGCCCGCCGACCGCTCGCAGACCCAGATCAACGTCGAGCTGCCGCCCGGATCCACCCTGGCCGAGACGCATGCGGTGGCCGAGCAGACGCGCCTGGCGGCGATGCAGGTGCCGGGCGTGAAGAACGTGTTCAGTTCCATCGGCGGCGGCTCCAGCGGCGACGCCTTCGCGCCGGGCGCGGCGGCCGAGGCGCGGCGTGCGGTACTGACCGTGAAGACGGTGCACCGCGACGACCGCGACGAGTCGCTGTCCAGCATCGAACAAGGCATCCGCGAGCGCGTGGCCGCGATTCCCGGCGCGCGCTTCAATGTCGGCGCGCCGGACACCGGCACCAAGATGCAGCTGGTGCTGCGCAGCGAAGATCCGGAAGCGCTGCAGCTGGCGGCGCGCCAGGCCGAGCGCGAGCTGCGCACCCTGCGCGGCATCGGCAACGTCAGCTCCAGCGCCTCGCTGGTGCGACCCGAGATCATCGTGCGCCCGGACTTCGCGCGCGCGGCCGACCTGGGCGTGACCGCGGCCGCCATCGGCGAGACGGTGCGCGTGGCCACCGCCGGCGACTACGACCAGGCGCTGGCCAAGATGAATTTGTCCGAGCGCCAGGTGCCGATCCGCGTCAAGCTGCCGGACGCGGTGCGCGCCGACCTGGACGCCATCGGCCGCCTGACCGTCCCTGGCGCCCAGGGTCCGGTGCTGCTGGCGAACGTCGCCGACATCACGGTGGAAAGCGGCCCGGCCCAGATCGACCGCCTGAACCGCAGCCGCAACGTGACCCTGGAAGTGGAACTGTCGGGCCGCTCGCTGGGCGAGGTGAACGCCGAGGCGCGCGCCCTGCCCGTGTTCCAGAACCTGCCGCCCTCGGTGCAGATCGCCGAACTGGGCGATGCGCAGGAGATGCAGGCGCTGTTCGCCAGCTTCGGCGTGGCGATGCTGATCGGCGTGCTGTGCATCTATGGCGTGCTGGTGCTGCTGTTCAACGACTTCATGCAGCCGGCGACCATCCTGGCGGCGTTGCCGCTGTCGATCGGCGGCGCCTTCGTGGCCCTGCTCATCACGCGCAATGCGCTGTCGATGCCCACCATGATCGGCCTGATCATGCTGATGGGGATCGTGACCAAGAACTCGATCCTGCTGGTGGATTATGCGATCCTGGCGCGCAAGGCGGGCATGAACCGCTTCGATGCGCTGGTGGATGCCTGCCACAAGCGCAGCCGGCCGATCGTGATGACCACCATCGCCATGGGCGCGGGCATGCTGCCGCTGGCGCTGGGCCTATCGGGCGATCCGAGTTTCCGTTCGCCGATGGCGATTGCAGTGATGGGGGGATTGATGACCTCGACCTTGCTCAGCTTGCTGGTGGTGCCGGCGGTGTTCACGTATGTGGACGACTTCGAGCATCTGCTCAAGCGCTGGAGGGGCAAGCTGCGGCGGCATCCGGCGCCGGCTGTGGCAAAAGCGGGAGAACATACGCCGGGGTGAGCGTCAAACGCAGTGGGTTTGCGTGCATAGCCCTTACCCAGAACGCAGGCGCAAAAAACGAAGCCCGGCCCAGCAAACGCTGGCCGGGCTCCTTCACAGTCCGCCCTCTGGCGGCTACCGGTCAATAATCGCGATAGTCGCGATACGAACGGGAATCACGCGAACGGTCGCTCGAACCGCCCAGCAGCTTGGCGAGGATGAAACCAACGCCGATCGCCGCCAGCATGGCGCTGCCCGGGTTGTTGCGGACATATTCGCGGCCTTGGGCCGACAGGTCCTGGTACTTGTCGTTCAGCTGCTGCGAGCGCTGGCCCATGCTTTCACGGGTGCTGCCCAGCATGCTGCTGACGCGATCGACACCGGCGTGAGCGGTGCTGACCAGGCGGTCGACCAGGGGCTGGGCTGCCTGTGCGGCTTTGTCGATGCCTTGATGCATTTTGTCCGGAGACATCGACGACAGCGCGCCTTTCATGCCACCCTGCTGCTGCTGGGTGCCCATGTCCGACTGGCTGCTGCCGGCGCTGCCGCCGCCCATGCTGCCGCTGCCGCCCGTGCTGGTGCCCAGGCTGCTGCCGGTGGTGCTGCCCATGTTGGTGCTGCTTGCGCTGCTGCCCATCGAACCAGTGCTGCCGGACGAAGCGCTGCTGCCCATCGAACCGGTGCTGCCGGACGAAGCGCTGCTGCCCAACGAGCCGCTGCTGCCGGCTGCGCTGCTGCCCAGCGAGCTGCCGCTCGAACCGGAGCCGGCGTTGCTGGTGCCGCCTACGGCACCGGTGCTGGAGCTGGTGGCACCACTGGCGCTGCTCGGCGAGGCGTTGGCGCTGCCGAGGCTGCCGCCCGACGCACCGCTGCCAAGGCTCGAGCCCGATGCACCGCTGCTCTTGCCGAGATTGGAATCCTGGCTTTTACCGATGCTCGAACCTGCGCCTTCGCGGCTTGCGTCGCTGCCTTTTCCCTCGGTTGACTTCTGATTATCCATGATGTATCCCTCGTAAAATTAGACCAACGCGGAGTAGACCGATACTGACTATCACCACATTCTTCCTCGATTTCGCCCGCAACAAAACGAGGCGACGAGAATGGCCTGCGCTACATCAATCACTCCTGATGAGTGATGCTTTAGGTCAAGGTTGTCGGTGTCTGTACCTAAAGCAAACTCAACAATTGTGACGGCAGGCAGCCACCCCGTCCTCGCTGTCGGGCGCACGCCCCGTGGCGTCCGACACGAGCGCAGTATCGGACCACTGCGTCGCGATACAAAAAATACAACGGACAACATGTCCGGACCGTGCGTTGCCTAACAGAGCTCTACTATCCGCAGAGAACTTGCCGCGATTAGCTCCGAAATGCGCCTGCATGGCCTTCTTTGCTGTCCAGATTCCTCTTGCATCCCTTCTCGATTTGGCTAAAATAGAAATGAGAATCATTATCAATTAGATCTGGAGCGAGGTCGAATGTGCGACAAGGAAGCATTGCATGAAAGCGCTTTTTCGGGCGCGCCGCAGGGTTCGCGCCGCCGGCGCGTGTGGGAACTCAGCCACACCTGCCACTGCCCGCTGATCGGCGTCGGCCTGCCGCTGGGCGTGCTGCGCAGGCTGGTCGAGAGAGTGACCGGGGGGCAGCTGATGCACGACGACTACGAGATCCACGTCGGCGCGGTCAGCGACTGCCTGCTGCGCACACCGGTCGCCGAGGCCGTGCAGAAAGAACTCGAGCGCCGCTACGCGGTCTGCGTCCAGCGTTTCCGCGCCGCCAAGACCACGGCCGAGGTCGGCGCCATGTGGGACGCGGCCGTGGCAGCCGGCGACGTGGCGGGCGCATTCTGGGCCGGCCTGAGCCATCCGCGCTGCAGCGCCGAGCTCGAAGAGAAGATGTGCCGCGACATCCACATGGTCCAGCACCAGGCCGGGGCATGTGCGCGGGCCGACATCGATCAGTTCAATGCGCTGCTGGCTGATCATGCCCGGATGGAACGCGAGCTGTCCAGGCTGCAGCAGCGTTGCCAGGCGCTGGTGCAGGACAAGGCCGAGCAGGCCCAGCGCCATGAACAGCTCCTGATGCAGGCGCGCGCCACCGCGATCGGCAAGGACACCGAGATCCATACCCTGCGCAGCCAGCTTGCCCAGCTGGAAGCCGCCGTGCCGGAGCTGGAAAGCCGCAAGCGCCTGGCCAACCGCGTGGCCCGGCTGGAGGAACGCGAACAGGCGCTGCGCGCCCAGCTGGCCGAGCTGAAGGCCGCGCGCACTGCTCCCGCGCCGGCGCAGGAAGAACCGGCGCCGGCCGCCAGCCCTGCTCCGGTCGAGGCGCCGGTGCGGCTGGTCAAGCGCAGCGTGCTGTGCGTGGGCGGACGCAACGGCGCCGTGCCTGGCTACCGCAACCTGGTCGAGCGCGCCGGCGGCCAGTTCGCCCATCATGACGGCGGGCTCGAGGACAGCAGCAGCCTGCTCGACGCCAGTCTGGCGGCGGCCGACCTGGTGATCTGCCAGACCGGCTGCATCAGCCACGCCGCCTATTGGCGTGTGAAGGACCATTGCAAGCGTACGGGAAAGCGCTGCGTGTTCATCGACAACCCGAGCGTCTCGAGCCTGGCGCGCGGACTGCAGGAAGCCGAACCGGTGCTGGCGGGCGCGGACCAGTAGACTTTCCGGTTGCCATTAAGCAAAATGGTCTTCCAGACCGGAGACCACCATGCCCACCCTCGACCCGCGCATCGACGACTACATCGCCAACTCGGCCCCCTTCGCCCAGCCGATCCTGACCCACCTGCGACAGGTGGTGCACGAGGCCTGCCCCGAGGTGGAAGAGACCATCAAGTGGAGCATGCCCTTCTTCCTCTACGAGGGCATGCTGTGCAACATGGCTTCCTTCAAGGCGCATTGCGCCTTCGGCTTCTGGAAGGGCGAGCTGCTGATCGCCCAGGAAGACGACAAGGGACGCGAGGCCATGGGCCAGTTCGGCCGCATCACCTCGCTCAAGGACTTGCCGCCGAAGAAGACGCTGGCCGGCTACGTCAGGAAGGCGATGGCGCTGAACGTGGAAGGCGTCAAGGCGCCGGCCCGCGCCAGGCCGAAGCTGGCGCGCGACGTGGTGGTGCCGGATTACCTGAGCGCCGCGCTGGAAGACAAGCCGGGCGCCAGCGCGCACTTCCAGGCTTTCTCGCCCAGCGCGAAGCGCGAGTATGTGGAATGGCTGCTCGATGCCAAGACCGAGGTTACCCGCCTGCGCCGCCTGGAGCAGGCGGTGGAATGGATCGCCGAGGGCAAGCAGCGCAACTGGAAATACATGAACTGCTAGGCCGGCCGCTACCGCAAAGAAAAATGATCCCCCGGCCGGAGCCCGGCGCGTCCTGCGCGCCGCCTCCGACCGGCCCCAACCGTGACATGCGGCAGTGTTCCCCAGCGAACCGACAGCACCGCACGCTGCGGCTAGGCTGAGCTTTCTGCCGGACCTAGCCGGATCGACAGCGAGCGAAGCGCCTGCCCATGCACCTGCCCGATCAGTTTCAATTCCTGTTGAGCCGCTTGCGCGAGCGCTTGTGGGTCAAGCCCCTGATCGCCTGCATCCTTTCGGTGGCCGGCGTGCTGCTGGCGCATGTCGCGGACGGCATCCCGATCGACTGGAAAGTACCTGAAATCGCCCAGTCCTCGGTCGTCGACCTGCTGAAGATCATTGCGGCCAGCATGCTGGGGGTGGCGACCTTCGCCGTGGCTTCGATGGTGGCGGCCTATGCCTCGACCGGGCAGTCGGCGACCGCGCGCGCCTTCCCGCTGGTGGTCGCGGACGACGTTTCCCAAAACGCACTGTCGATCTTCGTCAGCACCTTCATCTTCGCGATCGTGGCGCTGAGCGCCACCACCAACGACTACTTCGGCAAGGCCGGCCGCTTCACCCTGTTCATATTGACCTTGCTGGCGCTCGTCATCGTGGTCCTGGTGTTCGTGCGCTGGGTCGACAGCATTGCCCGCCTTGGCCGCCTTGGCGCCGTCATCGCCAAGGTCGAGCAGGCGACGGCCCAGGCAATGGCCAGGCGCAGGCTGCATCCCTGCCTGGGCGGCCTGGCCGCCGGCGGGCCTGCTTACGGCCTGGCCTTCCACAGCGACGCGACCGGATACCTGCAACGGATCGACATGCCCGCGCTGCAGCGCCTGGCCGAGCGGCACAGGGTCCGCATCACGCTGGCCGCCGTGCCTGGCGCAGTGATCGTACCGTCGCACCCGCTCGGCTATGTGGTGCCGGATTCGGAAGACAGCGGGCCGGTGGAGGCGGCAGCCCTGCGCAAGGCCTTCACCGTCGGCCCGCTCCGCCATTTCGACGACGATCCCCGTTTCGGCCTGGTGGTCCTGGCCGAGATCGGCTGCCGCGCCTTGTCTCCCGGCGTCAACGACCCCGGCACGGCTATCGGGATCCTCGGCTCCCTGCACCGCCTATTCGCCGACTGGGTGAGCCCCGCCGAGCCGGAGGCGCCCAAGTACGACCGGATCGAAGTGCCGCCCCTGTCTCTCGACGACATGTTCGAAGACGCCTTCCCCGCACTCGCCCGGGATGGCGCCGGCCTGATCGAGGTGGCAATGCGCATACAGCGGGTGCTCGGCGAGCTTGGCCGCTGCGACGACCGCCGCCTGGCGCTGGTGGCCGCACGCCATGCCTCCCTGGCGTTGGCGCGCGCGGAACGCGCGCTCGACTTCCCGCCGGATCTGGAGCAATTGCGGCTCCGGTATGCGGACTACCGGGGAGGCACTGGGCCATGATAAACAGAATGGAAGCCGCCTTGCCCGACCCGCCCGACTGACATGAAAGGGGAGCCATGCCGGAAGTCGTTCCTGTATTCCTGACGATCACCGCGGTGATTGCGTGGGTGAACGCACGCTACCTGAAGCTGCCGTCGACCATCGGCGTGATGGCCGCGGCCCTGATCCTGTCCACAGGGACGCTCCTGCTGGACTACGCGGGCCACGGCAGGCCGCGTGACTACGCCGCCGAACTGTTCGGCGCCATCGACTTCTCCGAAGTACTCATGGAAGGGATGCTGAGCATCCTGCTGTTCGCCGGCGCGTTGCAAGTCGATCTACACCACCTGGCGAAGTACCGCTGGCAGGTCGGGCTGCTGGCGGTATTCGGGACGATCGCGGCCGCGCTCGCGGTCGGCTTCGGTCTCTACTACCTGCTGCCCCTGACGGGAATGCACCTGCCGCTTGCCTTCTGCCTGGTGTTCGGCGCCCTGATCGCGCCCACCGATCCGATTTCCGTCACAGGGCTGTTGCGTAAGGTGGGGGCGCCGGCGAATCTCGAGACCGTCATTTCGGGCGAGTCGCTGTTCAACGATGGGGTCGGGATCGTCGTCTTCACGGTGATGGCGGCGATGGCGGCCGAACACCATGCCCCCGGCGGCGCCGAGACCTCGGCCCTGCTGCTGCGCGAGGCCGGCGGCGGCATCGCTTTCGGCCTGGCGCTGGGCGTTGTCGTCTACCGCATGCTCAAGAGTATCGACAGCTATCAGGAAGAGGTGTTGCTGACGGTTGCGGCGGTGCTGGGCGGCTATAGCCTGGCGCACCATCTCGGCGTGTCCGCCCCGCTGGCGATGGTGGCGGCCGGTATCCTGATCGGCAACCGTGGCCGCCGCAAGGCCATGTCGGACCTGACGCGCGAACAGCTCGACCACTTCTGGGAGCTGCTCGACTCGATGCTCAACGCGGTCCTGTTCGTACTGATCGGCTTCGAGGCCCTCGTGCTGCCGTTTTCGGGAACCCTGTTTGGCGCCGGCATGGTGGCGATCTGCGTCACACTGGCAGCCCGCCTGCTGACGGCGGGCTTGCCGGTCGCCGTGCTCGGCAGGAAATCCGGCCTGCCCCAGGGCGCATGGCAAGTCCTCACATGGGGTGGGCTGCGCGGCGGCATTTCGGTCGCGCTGGCGCTTTCCCTGCCGGCCGGTCCCGAACGCGATGCCCTGGTGACCATCACCTATATCGTCGTCGTGTTTTCCGTGCTGGTGCAGGGTCTCAGCGTCGAGAAGCTGGTGCGCAAGGTGGTGCCCTGCACCGCCTGACGAGGCAAGCGCTCGAGGAGGATTCCATGTTCGAACAGGTAGAACGACAGGTCGGCGATTATGTGGAGTGGCTGCGGCTGCTGGTGGAGGCGCTGGGCGCCCTGGTGATCGCCGCCGGCGTCGTCCTGGTGATCGCCGGCCTGGTGCGCCACTTGCTCGCGGAGCGCGGCAACAGCTTCATCCCGATCAGGCTGGCCTTCGCGCGCTACCTGACCCTGGCGCTCGAACTCCAGCTGGCGGCGGACATCCTGTCGACCTCGGTGGCACCGACCTGGGACCGGATCGGCAAGCTGGCCGCGATTGCCGTGATCAGGACCGCGCTGAACTATTTCCTGAACAAGGAGCTCCAGTCCGAGAGTGCGAAGGCCGACGCGGAACGGCCGGCGTCCGAATTCGCCAGGGAGCGGCAGTGAGCGAACTTCCGTCGCGCCGGCGCCGCCTCGGCTTGCGCAGGGAATTACTGCTGGCCTTGGCACCGACCTTGACCGTGCTGCTGGTGCTGGCCCTGGTGGAAGCGGTCAGCAGGCAAAGGCTGTTGTTCGCCTCCCTGGCGTCGAGCGCCTTCCTGATCTATCTCGATCCGCAGCACAGCGTGAACCAGGCACGCACCCTGTTGCTCTCGCAGCTGGGCGCCGCCTTCATCGGGATGGCGTGCTTCCTTCTCCTGGGGCCGGGTTATCTGTCCGCGGGAACGGCGATGGTGCTGGCGATCGTGGCGATGATCCTGTGCGACGCCGTGCATCCGCCGGCAGTCGCGACGGCACTGAGTTTCGGACTCAAGGCCGGCGACACGAGCAATCTGGTGCTGTTCTGCCTTGCGCTGGGCATCACCGCCGTGCTGCTTGGCCTGCAGAGGCTCACCCTGTGGCTGGTAGTCCGCTCCGCGCGGCGCGATCGCCACGAAGAGGGGCGATGAACCCCGGGGAGCGTGCAGGAGTGCTCATTGCCCGCGCCGCGTGAGCGCGCCATACGCCGACCGGTTTCCCGCCTGGCTTGACGGGATGACCGACAGGCTGCCATCGGTTTCCAGGATGACGGCATCGATGTCCTCCAGCGCCCCCTGGCCCTGTTGCCGTATGGCGGCCAGCACCTCGTCTTCCGTGACCCGCACGCGCTTGAGCGCATCGCGACGCAAATGGCCATCCAGTACCAGCACCGTCGGCGAGGTCTTGATGATGTCGTTGATGAAGGAAGAACGCACCGAACACCAGGTAATGACCAGCTGCAGCACGACCAGCAGCGCAAGGGCCGCGAGGCCGAGCGCCAGGCTGACATCCTTGTTCACCAGGATGGTCGACAGGGTCGAGCCGAACGCCACCGTGACGACGAGGTCGAACGAGTTCATCTTCGACAGGGTCCGGTTGCCGCTGATACGCAGCATCAGCACAAGGCCGGCGTAGGCCAGGATGCCGACGACGACGACGCGGAAAATATTCTCCCAGCTTTCGACCAGCATGGTGCCTCCTTCCGTATTGCCTTCACTCGCCCAGGATGCCGCGATGCCGCCAGTATGCGCATCGGGCGCGCCGCCGCGCGCACGCCAGACCGGATGCGCCGGCCGGCGGGCGCAATCGCCGCAAGGCTGCGCCGGCGGTACGGCGAATCCGTCATCATGGACGCTCGACATTCAAGGCCTCGGCCACCGGTACCCTTGCCAACCGAATTCGCCATCGTGCTGCAACGCCTGCATGCCCTGGGCCTGAGCGCCTTGCGCATGTTGCCCAACCTCGTCATTGCGCTGCTCGTCTTCCTCCTGTTCCTGTTCATTGCCGCCTGGACGCGAAAGCTGGTGCAGCATCTCAACGCCGGCAAGCACGCCAACCTCGTCATGGTGCTTGGCCGGATGGCGCAATGGGGCGTCCGTCTATTGGGGCTGCTGCTGGCGCTGACCATCGCCTTTCCCACATTCACTCCCGGAAACCTGATCAGTGCGCTCGGGATCACCGGGATCGCCATCGGCTTTGCCTTCAAGGATATCTTCGAAAACTTTTTGGCAGGAATTCTGATCCTGCTGACCGAACCTTTCCGGATCGGCGACCAGATCGTGTTCGGAGGCTTCGAGGGAACGATCGAACAGATCGAAACGCGCGCGACCAAGATGCGCACCTACGACGGCCGGCTGGTGGTGATTCCGAACTCCGACCTGTACAAAGGCACCTTCATCGTCAACACCGCCTACCCGGAACGGCGCATGCAGTACGACCTGGTGATCGGCAACGGGGACGATATCGTCGCGGCCAAGGGGGTGATCCTCGATACGATGCGAGCCTTGCCCGAGGTCGAGTCCGACCCTGCGCCGGATGTCCTGGTCGTGGCGTATGCCGACGCCGGCATCAAGCTCCGGATGCGCTGGTGGATCAAGCCGCCCCGGCGCGCCGATGCCCTCGATATCCAGGACAAGGTGCTCGAGGCCGTCAAGGTGGCGCTGACCGCGCACGGCGTCGACCTGCCCTTCCCGACCTATCAGGTGCTGCTGCACGACCAGACCGAAGCGACCGACGGCGACCGGCGCCGCCAGCGCGAAGGCTGGCCCGCCGGCAAAGGCGAGGTGCCGGCGCCCGCGGGCCTGGCGCGGGCGGTGCGGGATGTGCGCGCGCCGCAGCCGCCGCGGGATCCATGAGATCACCGGCCCGCCGCGCACATGGCTTGCGCCGCATCGGGCAAAAGAAAAAAGGGTTGCATGCTATGCATGCAACCCTTTGATCCTGCTACTGAATTCTGGTGCCGCTGACCGGAATCGAACTGGTGACCTTCGCATTACGAATGCGCTGCTCTACCGACTGAGCTACAGCGGCGAAAACACCGTATTCTAGCAAATAACGCCACAAACTTGCTAGTGTGTATCGTAAGAGTGCAGCCTTATTGCGAAAATATTATTGCGCGTGGTAGCCCGTGACCACCTCGACCTCTTCCTTCGACCCCAGGAAGACCGGCACGCGCTGGTGCAGCTTGGCCGGCGGAATGTCCAGGATGCGGCCCTTGCCGTCGGTGGCGGCGCCGCCGGCCTGCTCGACGATCATCGCCATCGGGTTGGCTTCGTACATCAGGCGCAGCTTGCCCGGCGAGCCCGGGTCGCGCAGGTCGGCCGGATACATGAAGATGCCGCCGCGGTTCAGGATGCGGTGCACGTCGGCCACCATCGAGGCGATCCAGCGCATGTTGAAATCCTTGCCGCGCGGGCCGGTTTTGCCGGCCAGCAGCTCGTCGACGTAGCGCTGCACCGGCGGATGCCAATGGCGCTTGTTCGACATGTTGATCGCGAATTCCTTGGTGGCTTCCGGGATCTTCATGTTGCTCTCGGTTAGCACCCACGAACCCATCTCGCGGTCCAGGGTGAAGCAGTGCACGCCGTTGCCGGTGGTCAGGACCAGCATGGTCTGCGGGCCGTACACGGCATAGCCGGCCGCCACCTGGGCGGTGCCGGGCTGCAGGAAGTCCTGCTCGGTCGGTTCCGTCATGCCTTCCGGCGCCTTCAGCACCGAGAAGATGGTGCCGATCGACACGTTCACGTCGATATTCGACGAGCCGTCCAGCGGATCGAACAGCAGCAGGAATTCGCCCTTCGGATAGCGGCTCGGGATCTGGCGGATGGTTTCCATCTCTTCCGAGGCCATCGCGGCCAGGTGGCCGCCCCACTCGTTGGCTTCGAGCAGGATTTCGTTCGAGATCACGTCCAGCTTCTTCTGGACTTCGCCCTGGATGTTTTCCGTGTCGGCCGTGCCCAGGACTTCACCCAGCGCGCCTTTGCTGACCGAGTAGCTGATGCGCTTGCACGCACGCGCCACCACTTCGATCAGGAGGCGCAGCTCGGCGTTGATGTTCTGGTGGAGGCGCTGTTCCTCCACCAGGTATTGCGTAAGACTGACGCGTTTCATGGACTTCCTTTGGTTGGATGGTAATTCGATTCTTTTAGTTGGCGAGGGCCTTGCTGACCACTTCGCGCACGTCGTTCGACAGCTCGGCCTGGCCGGCCACCTGCTGCAGCGCCGCCCGCATCTGGTGTTGCAGCTTGGGTGCATAGCGGCGCCAGCGGTCCATCGCGCGCGCCAGGCGGCTGGCGACCTGGGGGTTGAGCGCGTCGAGCGCGATCACCTGCTCGGCCCAGAACTGGTAGCCGCTGCCGTCCGGGGCGTGGAACTGCACCGGGTTGCTGGCGCAGAAGGCTGCCACCAGGCTGCGTGCGCGGTTCGGGTTGCGCAGGGTGAAGGCCGGATGGCGCATCAGCGCGCGCACCGCCGCCACGTCGGTGGTCGAGGCCGTGGCCTGCATCGTGAACCACTTGTCCACGACCAGGGCTTCGCCCTTGAACTCTTCGTAGAACACGTCCAGCGCATCGGCCGCTTCCGGCACGCGCGACTGGATCAGGGCGCTCAGCGCCGCGGCGCGGTCGGTCATGTTGTCGGCCGTGTCGAACTGGCGCTGGGCCAGCGCGATGCTCTCCGCGTCCGGCGCCGCGTTCAGGTAGGCCAGCGCCAGGTTCTTCAGCGCGCGCTTGCCGCTTGATGCCGCATCCGGGCTGTAGGGGCCCGGCGTCTGGTTGGCTTCGTATTGCTCGATGAGTTCGGCGCGCAGGCGCGTGCCGAGGTCGGCGCGCATGAACTGGCGCGCGGTGTGCACGGCCAGCGGATGGACCGTATCGAGCTGCTCCGAGATCATGGTTTCCGAAGGCAGCAGCAAGGCCTGCTCGCGGAAGGCCGGGTCCAGCGTCTCGTCGGCCAGCATCTTGCGCATGGCCTCGACGAAGGTATCGTCCAGGTCCAGGCGGGGCGAGTGCCTGGCTTCGCCGGTCAGCTTGAGCAGGCGGCCCATGGCCAGGCGCTGGCCGGCTTCCCAGCGGTTGACCGGGTCGCTGTCGTGGCTGAACAGGTGCAGCAGCTCGCTGTCGCTGTAGCCGTTCTGCAGGATCACGGGCGCCGAGAAGCCGCGCAGCAGCGACGGCACCGGCTGCTCGTTCACCCCGGTGAACACGAAGGTCTGTTCGGCCTGGGTCAGCTCCAGCACCGCCGTCGTGCCGTATTCTACGCCGTCGACGGTCAGCTGCATGTCGCGCCCCTTGGGGTCGAGCAGGCCGACGGCCACCGGGATATGGAAGGGCAGCTTGTCCGGCTGGCCCGGCGTCGGCGGGCAGGACTGGAACAGCTTGAGCGTATACGTGCCCGCCGCCTCGTCCCAGCGGGCTTCGAAGCGCAGCACCGGCGTACCCGCCTGGCTGTACCAGCGCTCGAACTGGACCAGGTTGCGGCCGTTGGCGTCGCCCATCGCGCGGCGGAAGTCGTCGCACTCCACGGCCTGGCCGTCATGGCGCTGGAAATACAGGTCCATGCCCTTGCGGAAGCCTTCGCGGCCCAGCAGGGTCTGGTACATGCGCACCACTTCGGCACCCTTCTCGTACACGGTGACCGTGTAGAAGTTGTTGATCTCCACGAAGGAGTCGGGGCGCACCGGGTGGGCCATCGGGCCCGCGTCTTCCGGGAACTGGGCCTGGCGCAGGGTGCGCACCTGGTCGATGCGGGTAACGGCGCGGCCGGTTTCGGTCCCGATCATGTCGGCGGTGAATTCCTGGTCGCGGAACACCGTCAGGCCTTCCTTCAGCGACAGCTGGAACCAGTCGCGGCAGGTGACGCGGTTGCCGGTCCAGTTGTGGAAGTACTCGTGCGCCACCACCGCTTCGATGCCCTGGAAGTCGATGTCGGTCGCCACGCGCGGGTTGGCCAGCACGAACTTGGTGTTGAAGATGTTCAGGCCCTTGTTTTCCATCGCGCCCATGTTGAAGTCGCTGGTGGCGACGATCATGAAGCGGTCCAGGTCGAGCTCGAGGCCGTAGCGCTCCTCGTCCCAGCGGATGCTGTGCTTGAGCGACTGCATCGCATAGTCGGTCTTGTCGAGGTTGCCGTCTTCCACCCACACCTGCAGCAGGGCGTCGCGGCCGTCGGCCAGGCGGAAGGTTTCTTCCTGGCACACCAGCTGCGCCGCGACCAGGGCGAACAGGTAGGACGGCTTCTTGAACGGATCTTCCCACAGCGCGTAGTGGCGGCCGTCGTCGAGCTCGCCCTCTTCGATGAGGTTGCCGTTGGACAGCAGCACCGGGTAGCGCGCCTTGTCGGCGCGCAGCATCACGGTATAGGTCGCCATCACGTCCGGACGGTCCGGGAAGAAGGTGATGCGGCGGAAGCCTTCCGCTTCGCATTGGGTGAAGAAGTTTCCGTTAGAAACATACAGCCCGCTCAGCGTGGTGTTCTGCTCGGGCACGCAAACGGTCTCGATGTCGAGGGTGACCTCATCCGGCGCCTCGGGAATGACCAGGAGATTGTTGGCCAGGCGGTAGTCGCCCTTGCCGAGGGCCTTGCCATTCAGGCGCAGCGCCACCAGTTCAATGTCCTCCCCATGCAGCTCGATCGAGCGCTGGCTGCTGCCGGGATTGCGGCGCAGGGTCAGGCGGTTGGCGACGACGGTCCGGGCCGGATCGAGGTCAAAGCCGAGCTCGACAGTATCCACCAGGTAACTCGGCGGGGTATAGTCCTTCCGGTAAATGGTCTGAGGCGTATCGGTGCGCATAGGGAGTCCGCAAACACAGTGGATGAAGTGCTTATTCTACCAACAAGATTTTCACGTGCTTCATACGATTTCATGTATCGGAATGTGCCGTGCGTAACTGGGTGTAAATTCTGCGCAATAAATATGGAACAAAGGCTAAGCTACATCATCGGGGAAAGACCGACCATACAAGGGAGAAAGCAATGAAACGCCTGATCACGGTCGCCGCAGGAACGGCGCTGGCACTGCTGCTGGGAGGCTGCGCCACAACCTACCGCAGCGATGTCACGACCTTCCATCAATGGCCCGCCCAGATGGCAGACAAGAGTTATGTCTTTGAAGTTCCGCCGCAGCAGGACGACACGCTGGAATGGCGCAGCTACCAGGAACTGGTGCGCGGCGAGCTGGCGCGCCTGGGCTTCCGCGACGCCAACGGCGCCACGCCGGCCCTGACGGTGTCGATGCGTTTCACCACCACCGACATCCCGGTGCGGGTGCTGGAGCCGGTGATGTCGCCGTTCTACTCCCCGATGGTTCACCCGATGGGACGCTTCGGCTACCGCGGCTTCCACCGCCGCTACTGGGGCGGCTGGTACAGCCCGTTCTACGATCCGTTCTGGAGCCCGGCCTACCAGGTCTCGGTGGAGCACCAGTACCGGCGCGAGCTGCAGGTCTCGATCAAGCAGGCGAGCGATGCGCGCAGGCTGTTCGACGTCACGGTGCACAACACCAGCCGCGAGCTGTCGACGCCGCAGGTGATGCCGGCGCTGGTGAGGAGCGCGTTTGCGGATTTCCCGGGGCCGTCGGGCGCGGCGCGGCGGGTCGAGGTGACGCTGGACGAGAAGAAGGGCTGATTCCGCAAAGGCGGATGGCAGAAGGCCGGGCAGATGCCCGGCCTTTTTTATCGATGTTCTCCGTGCTGCGCGAACAGAGCGGCATATCCGTCAATCCGCCCCCTTGAACCGTCATTCCCGCGAAGGCGGGAACCCAAGTTCGGTGGGCCGCCAACTACGCTCATTGCTAGCGGTATGCGTACAAACCTGGATCCCGGCCTTCGCGGGGACGGCGGATAAGTAGCGGGTGGAAAGCCGCGACAGCGACTGGCGAACTCCGCTCAGCTGAACCACGCCTCCGACCCAAACGTGATCGCCACGATCATCAGGACCGCGGCCATCAGCACGAGCAGCAGCCTTCCGAACTTCGGCACCCCATCGTCGCCCGACGGTGGCGGGCGGTTGTCTCCATTGGTATCCCTCATGGCAGCAGCACCGTCGAACCCGTCGTGCGGCGGCTCTCCAGCGCGCGGTGCGCCTCGGCGGCCTGCGCCAGCGGGAAGGTCTGGTTGACGTCGACCTTCAGCTTCCCGCTCTCCACCATCCCGAACAAGTCGGCCGCCATCGCCTCCAGCTCGGAACGGGTCGCCATGTAGGCGCCCAGGGTCGGCCGGGTCAGGTAGAGCGACCCGCGCTTGGCCAGCTCGCCCGGCGAGAACGGCTCCACCGCGCCGGACGAATTGCCGAAGCTGACCATCAGGCCGCGCGGCTTCAGGCAGTCGAGCGAACGGAAGAAGGTGTCCTTGCCCACCGAGTCGTACACCACCGGCACGCCCGCGCCTTTGGTGATTTCGCGCACCCGCGCCACGATGTCTTCCTCGTTGTAGTTGATGACGTGCGCCGCCCCGTGCGCCAGCGCCAGTTCGCCCTTTTCCTTCGAGCCCACGGTGCCGATCAGGTTCACGCCCAATGCACGCGCCCACTGGCAGGCGATCAGCCCCACCCCGCCGGCGGCGGCATGGAACAGGATGGTCTGGCCGCTCATCAACGGATAGGTGCTGCGGAACAGGTATTGCACCGTCAGCCCCTGCAGCATCATGGCGGCGGCGGTCTCGAAGCCCACCGCATCCGGCAGCTTCACCAGCACGTGCGCAGGCATGGTGCGCAGCTCGGCATAGGCGCCGTTCGGGCCGCCCGCATAGGCGACGCGGTCGCCCGGCTGCACATGGGTCACGCCCTCGCCCACCGCCTCGACCACGCCCGCGCCCTCCTGCCCCAGGCCGGCGGGCAGCGGCTGCGGATACAGGCCGGTGCGGAAATACACGTCGATGAAATTCAGGCCGACCGCGTGCTGGCGCACCAGCGCCTCGCCCGGCCCCGGCTGGCCTACTTCGACGTCGACATACTCCATTACTTCGGGACCGCCGTTGGCGGCGATCCGGATCGCTTTGGCGCGCATGGGGACTCCTTTTGCTTTACTTGGCGAATGCGGCCCGCAGCTGCGACAGCACCAGGTGCGCGGTCGAGACATTGGTCGCGCAGGCGATGTTGTGCACGTCGCAGGCGCGGACCAGGGCGTTGATGTCGGGTTCGTGCGGCTGCGGCGTCATCGGGTCGCGCAGGAAGACCACGCAGTCGATCTGGCCGTTCACCAGCTGGGCGCCGATCTGCAGGTCGCCGCCGACCGGGCCGGAATGCATGCGTTCGACGTTCAGGCCGAGCTCATTGATCAGGCGCCCGCCGGTGGTCCCGGTGGCCGACAGGATGCAGGCCTGCAGGAACTCGCGGTACTCGCCCGCGAGCTTGATCATGTCGTCTTTTTTCTTGTCGTGCGCGATGAGCGCGATACGTGGCTGGGTCGGTTTGGTCATTTTTTGAGCGACAGAAGATAAATCCCCACAAGCACAAGCCCGGTGCCGGCCAGCTGCACCGCCGTGATTGGCTCCCCGAGGATGAGGGCGCCGAGGAACAGCGTCGACACCGGCCCGATCATGCCTGCCTGCGAGGCGGTCGCGGCGCCGATGCGCTGTACCGCGGCCATGGTCATAAATACGGGGAAGATCGTACAGAATACTCCATTCACGAGCGAGAGCCAGTAAACCGGCGCCGGCTGGATCAGCATGCCTGGCGGATGCACCAGGAAGAACTGCAGGAGGCAGGCTGCGCTCGACACGCACATTGCGTAGGCCACCAGGCGCAGCGAGCCGATGCGGCGCACCATCTCGCCCGAGCCCAGCAGGTAGGCCGCGTAGGCGACCGCCGAGCCCAGCACGAACAGCGAACCGATCATGGTGCTGCCGGCGCCCCCTCCCAGGTCGTGCACGAACACCAGCACGATGCCGCAATACGCCAGCCCCAGGGCGCCCCACTCGACCGGCTTGACGCGCCGCTTGAAGAACACCGCATTGATGACCAGGACAAAGGTCGGCGTCAGGAACAGGATCAGGCGCTCCAGCCCCACCGAGATGTGCTGCAGCCCGAGAAAGTCGAGGTAGCTCGACAGGTAGTAGCCGACCAGGCCCAGCCCGGCGATGCGCCAGCGGTCCGAGGGGGTGAGGGGCGGCCCGGCGCGCATCTGCCAGACCGCCACCGCGGCAAACACCGGCAGCGAAAACAGCATTCTGAACGCGATCAAAGTAACGGCATCGATGTGGTACCGGTACAGCAGTTTTGCGACCACTGCCTTCGTCGAAAACAAGACGGCGCCGGCGATCGCGATCGAGAGGCCGGCGACGAAGGCGGAGCGTGGTAAAGGAGATGCAGGATTGGCGGCGAGGCTTTTGTTCATCCGTCGATTGTAGAACGCCTGGACCGGTTTCGCTGACGGGCCCGCCGAACGCCGGTGCGGTCCCGCGGTCGAACAGAACACATCAACGACAGGGGAACCCAATGCCGGCCGCCTTTCCACCCGCGTTTGCAGGCGCACGCAGGCCGCTGCGCGACCTCGCACCACCCGCTCCCGCACCGTCCCCCCCGCGAAGGCGGGGGCCCAGGTTCGCCCGCACACCGATGGCGCATCAAGGAGCCCCACGATGAACCTGATCGAAACCGGAAGCCACGCCCCCACCGACCGCCAGGTGCGCCTTGGCCTGGCCTGGCTGACCCTGGTCGCCATCCTGTGCTGGCTGGTGCTCCTGGTCAGCGCCCTGTCCACGGGCGCCGGCCCCGCCGCCGCCCCGCCCCTCCAGAACAATCCGGAGCCGGCGCCCTATGGCGCCGGCCAGCTGGCGCTGGCCTTCGCCCTCTGGGCCGGCATGGCCGCCGCCGTCATGCTGCCGCTGGCGGTCCGTCCCACCTTGCTGGTCGCGCGGGCCGCGCGCTGGCACGGCGCCCCCTTGCCGCGCCTGCGCACGGCGCTGTTCGTCCTCGGCCACCTGATCCCCTGCGCCCTGTTCGCACTCCTGGGAGGTTTGATGCAGTGGACCCTGCACGACGCCGGCATGCTCGACGACTCGATGGCGGTGCGCTACCCGGCGGCCCTGGGCCTGGCGCTGGTGGCGGCCGGCATCTACCAGTGGCTGCCGGCCAAGCACGCCTGCCTGGAGCACTGCCGCGCCCCGCTGCCTGGCCTCCTGGCCGGCTGGCGCGACGACACCTGGAGCGTCCTGTGCCGCGGCGTCGGCCACTCCCGCACTTGCATGGGCAGCATCTGGCTCCTGATGCTGCTGCCGCTGGCGTCCGGACCGCTCCACCCGGCCCCGGTCGCCGCCCTGCTGGTGCTCGCGCCGGCCGAAATCAAGCTCGCAGGAGGCCACTGGATCGCCTGCCTGGGCGGGCTGGCCCTCCTGGCCTGGGGAACCCGTTTGTTGTTTCCATAAGTCAGACCCGGCGATTTTGCAAGAGGGGCCTATGTTAGAATGTCGGCCACTCTTGCATTCCGGGAGGGCGGTGGCCCTCCCTTCTCGTCTAAGGATTCTCGACATGGCTGGACACAGCAAATGGGCCAATATCAAGCATAAGAAAGCCGCCACCGACGCCAAGCGGGGCAAGATCTGGACGCGCCTGATCAAGGAAATCACGGTGGCTGCGCGCATGGGCGGGGGCGACGTCGCCACCAACCCGCGCCTGCGCCTCGCCGTGGACAAGGCCGCCGACGCGAACATGCCGAAGGATAACGTCACCCGCGCGATCCAGCGCGGCTCGGGCGGCCTGGAAGGCGTCAACTACGAAGAAGTGCGCTACGAAGGCTACGGCATCGGCGGCGCGGCGATCATCGTCGACTGCATGACCGATAACCGCGTGCGTACCGTGGCCGAAGTGCGCCACGCCTTCAGCAAATTCGGCGGCAACATGGGCACCGAAGGCTCGGTGGCCTTCATGTTCAAGCACACCGGCCAGTTCCTGTTCGCGCCGGGCGTGGAAGAGGACAAGCTGATGGAAGCCGCGCTGGAAGCCGGCGCCGACGACGTGATCCCCGACGAAGAAGGCGGCTTCGAAGTGCTGTGCGACCCGTTCGCCTTCGCCGGCGTGAAGGACGCGCTGGAAAAGGCGGGCTTCAAGGCCGAAGTGGCGGAAGTCATCATGAAACCGGCCACCGAAACCGTGTTCACCGGCGAAGACGCCGTCAAGATGCAGAAACTGCTCGACGCACTGGAAAACCTGGACGACGTCCAGGAGGTGTACACCAACGCCGTGATCGACGAATAAACCGGAAGCTCCCATGAAAATCCTCGTAGTCGGCTCGGGTGGCCGCGAACACGCCCTGGCCTGGAAACTGGCCCAATCCGAACGCGTCCAGACCGTCTTCGTCGCCCCCGGCAACGGCGGCACCGAACTCGATCCGCACCTGGTCAACGTCGCGGTCACGGACCCGGCGGCCCTGGCCGACTTCGTGGTGGCCGAAGGCGTCAACCTGACCCTGGTGGGTCCGGAAGCGCCGCTGGCCGCCGGCATCGTCAACCTGTTCCGCGCGCGCGGCCTCAAGATCTTCGGCCCGACCAAGGAAGCGGCGCAGCTGGAAAGCTCGAAGGACTTCGCCAAGGCCTTCATGCAGCGCCACGGCATCCCGACCGCCAAGTACCAGAGCTTCTCGGACGCGGCACAGGCCCACGACTACGTCAACGCCAACGGCGCCCCGATCGTCATCAAGGCCGACGGCCTGGCGGCCGGCAAGGGCGTGGTCGTGGCGATGACGCTCGCCGAAGCGCATTCTGCCGTCGACCACATGCTGTCCGATAACGCCTTCGGCGACGCCGGCGCGCGCATCGTGATCGAGGAATTCCTGGCCGGCGAGGAAGCCAGCTTCATCGTCATGTGCGACGGCAAGAACGTGCTGCCCCTGGCCACCAGCCAGGACCACAAGCGCCTCAAGGACCATGACGAAGGCCCGAACACGGGCGGCATGGGCGCCTACTCCCCGGCCCCGATCGTGACCCCGTCGATGCACGCGCGCGTGATGCGCGAGATCATCAACCCGACCATCCAGGGCATGGCCAAGGACGGCATCATCTTCACCGGCTTCCTGTACGCCGGCCTGATGATCGACGCCGACGGCAACCCGCGCACCCTGGAATTCAACTGCCGCATGGGCGACCCGGAGACGCAGCCGATCATGGCGCGCCTGAAGAGCGACCTGCTCACCGTGGTGGACCATGCCTGCAACGGCACCCTGGACGCGGTGGAACTGGAATGGGACCGCCGCACCGCGGTGGGCGTCGTGATGGCCGCCGAAGGCTATCCGGAAAGCCCGCGCAAGGGCGACATCATCGACGGCATCCCGGCGGAGACGCCGGAATGCGTGACCTTCCACGCCGGCACCCAGATGGTGGGCGGCACCCTGCAGACCAGCGGCGGCCGCGTGCTGTGCGTGGTCGGCCTGGGCGACAGCGTCAAGATGGCGCAGAAGCAGGCGTACGAGACGGTGGAGAAGATCCACTTCAACGGCGCGCAGTACCGCCGCGATATCGGGTGGCGTGGCGTGAAGTAAGTTCGCGTTGCCGCTGAGGTTTCAGGCAGCGGGTACGCATGCAAACTTGGGTTCCCGCTGCGCGGGAATGACGGTGCTACGGTAGCTGGCGAGATCCAGCTCCGTCGTTGAGGACACGTCCCTCAACCCGTCATTCCCGCGCAGGCGGGAACCCAAGTTTTGTTTGCGCGACGTATCGCCCGCTCGTGCCGGCACACCAAACTGATATAACAATGACAGGCAGGTGTACAATCTGCCCATTTTTCACAAGCTTATCCAAACCGCATGTCCACCCCGTCCCCCCACGCCGTCAAAGCCTGGCTGCTCGGCCTCCAGGCCCGCATCGTGCAAGCCCTCGAGGAAGTCGACGGCAAGCCCTTCCTGCGCGACGCCTGGGAACGCCCGGAAGGCGGTGGCGGCATCTCGCGCCTGATCGAGGAAGGCAATGTGATCGAGCGCGGCGGGGTGAACTTCTCGCACGTGACGGGCGCCAACCTGCCCCCATCGGCCATGGCGGCGCGCCCGGAACTGGCCGGCCGCGCCTGGGAAGCCATGGGCGTGTCGCTGGTGCTGCACCCGCGTAACCCCCACGCCCCCACCGTGCACATGAACGTGCGCTTCTTCGAAGCGACGGCGGAAGGCAAGGAACCGGTCTGGTGGTTCGGCGGCGGCATGGACCTGACGCCCTATTACGGCAACGCGGACGATGCCCGCCACTTCCACCAGGTCTGCCACGACGCCCTGGCGCCCTTTGGCAGCGAACTGCACCCGCGCTTCAAGAAGTGGTGCGACGACTACTTCTACCTGAAGCACCGCAAGGAACCGCGCGGCGTGGGCGGCATCTTCTTCGACGATTTCAACGAAGCGGGCTTCGACCAGTCCTTCGCGATGGTGCAGCGCGTGGGCGACAGCTTCCTCGGCGCCTACCTGCCGATCCTGGCAGCACGCAAGGACACGCCCTACGGCGAACGCGAACGCGACTTCCAGGCCTACCGACGGGGCCGCTACGTCGAGTTCAACCTGGTCTGGGACCGCGGCACCCTGTTCGGCCTGCAGTCGGGCGGCCGCACCGAGGCCATCCTGATGTCGATGCCGCCGATCGTCAAATGGCGCTACGACTGGCACCCGGACCCCGGCAGCGCGGAAGCCCGGCTGTATTCGGACTTCCTGGTCCACCGGGACTGGCTGGCGCCGTGACCTTCTGCCTTGCCTTACTGGGAGGAAGTTTTGACCCAGTGCATCACGGCCACGTCGCACTGGCCGAGCTGTTCGCCGATCTGCTGCACCCCGACCAGCTGCGCGTGCTGCCGGCCCGTCCGTGGCAAAAAGGCGCCCTGCAGGCCAGCGATGCCGACCGCGTCGCCATGCTGGAACTGGCGTTCAAGGACAAGCCCTTCCCGGTGCTCCTGGACCTGCAGGAAATCGAGCGCGGCCAGCCGACCTATACGGTGGACACCTTGCGCGCCCTGCGCGCCGAGCTGGGGCCGGAGGCCTCGATCGTGTTCCTGATGGGCGCCGACCAGCTGCAAAAGCTCGACAGCTGGCGCGATTGGCATGCGCTGTTCGACCTGGCCAACCTGGGCGTGGCGGCACGCCCCGGCTACGAGCTGGCCAGCGACAAGCTGCCGCCCGTCGTCGCCCAAGAATTGTCCGCGCGGCTTGCAACGCCGGACGCAGTGCGGCATAGCCCGCACGGAAAAGTTTGTCTGGCGCATACGCTGGCGGTCGATATTTCCGCCACCCGGATCCGCGAGGCCCTGCGCTCGGGCGCAGACGCTAGCGCGCTGGTGATGGCGCAAGTGCTAGACTATATTCAACAACACAACCTATATAAAAACTAATGGATATCAAGAAACTGCAAACGCTGGTCGTCGACGCCCTGGAAGACGTCAAGGGCCAGGACATCGTCCTGTTCGACACCACCCACCTGACCAGCCTGTTCGACCGCATCGCCGTGGTCTCGGGCACCTCGAACCGCCAGACCAAGGCGCTGGCCGCTTCGGTGCGCGACAAGGTCAAGGCCGCAGGCGGCGACGTGGTCGGCCTGGAAGGCGAAGACACCGGCGAATGGGTGCTGGTGGACCTGGGCGACATGATCGTCCACATCATGCAGCCGGCGATCCGCCAGTACTACCGCCTGGAAGAAATCTGGGGCGAGAAGCCGGTCAAGCTGGGCGCGGCCAAGCGCAAGTCGACGCCGGAAGCGGCGGAAGCTGCCGAGCCGAAGATCAAATCGAAGCACCTGGCGGCCAACCAGGCGCAGCCGGAAGCCAAGCCGGTGCGCGAGCGCAAGCCGGCGGCAAAGAAAGCCACCGACACCGCCGCCAAGAAACCGGCGGCGAAGAAGGTCCCGACGGGCAAGACCGTCAAGGTAGCGCCGAGCAAGAGCGAAACCGCCGCCGTCGAAGCACTGAAAGCCAAGCCGAAGCGCGCCGTCAAGGCAGCTGCCCCGGCAGCCGAGGCAGCGCCGGTCAAGAAGGTGATCCGCCGCGTGAAGAAAGCGGCCGAGTAAGCCTTCATGCAGTTGATGATTGTCGCGGTCGGCCACAAGATGCCGGCCTGGATCGAGACCGGCTTTGCCGAGTACGTCAAGCGCATGCCGCCCGAGCTGCGCATCGTGCTCAAGGAAATCAAGCCGGTCGAACGTTCCGGCAGCAAAACGGCGGCCACCGCGATGGCGCTGGAACGCGAGCGCATCGAAGCGGTGCTGCCGAAAGGCGTGCGCATCATTGCTCTCGACGAGCGCGGCAAGGACCTGACCAGTGTCGGCCTGTCGCGCCAGCTGGAGCAATGGCAGCAGGACGGGCGCGATACCGCCTTCCTGATCGGCGGGGCCGACGGCCTCGATCCCGAGCTGAAAGCGCGCGCCGAAGGCATGATCCGCATCTCCAGCATGACGCTGCCGCACGGAATCGTGCGCGTCATGCTGGCGGAACAGTTGTACCGTGCCTGGACCATCACCCAGAACCATCCCTACCACCGCGTCTGAGCGCCATGTTCACGAGACCTAACGACAAGAAAATCTATCTCGCCTCCAAGAGCCCGCGCCGGCGCGAACTGCTGCGCCAGATCGGCGTCGAGTTCGAACTGCTGGCCCTGCGCAACGACCCGGTGCGCGGCGCCGACGTCAGCGAAGAGGTGCATCCCGGCGAAGCGCCCATGGATTACGTGGCGCGCGTGGCGCGCGAAAAAGGCGCCTTCGCCTGGAACATCGTGCTGAGCCGCCGCCAGCCGATGCGCCCGGTGCTGTCGGCCGACACCACCGTCACCATCGACGGCGAAATCCTCGGCAAGCCGGCCAATACGAAGGAAGCGGTCGCCATGCTGGAGCGCCTGTCGGGGCGCACCCACGAGGTGCTGACCTCGGTGGCCGTGCACGGCATGAACATCGCCGAGCAGATCACCCAGGTATCCGCCGTGCGCTTCGCCAAGCTCACCCCGGAACAGATCCGCGCCTACTGCGCCTCGCCCGAGCCCTACGACAAGGCCGGCGGCTACGGCATCCAGGGCGCCGCGGCGGTATTCATCGAGCATATCGAGGGCAGCCATTCGGGCATCATGGGCCTGCCGCTGTTCGAGACGGCGAACCTGCTGCGCAAAGCCGGCTACGTCCTGTAAGCCCGGCGCGCCTCCTCCCGGCGCTGGCGGCGCCGCCGCCAGCCCTGCCACCGTGTATCATGTCACCCTGAACAACATCGCACGGCTGGGTCCATGAACGAAGACATCCTCATCAACATCACACCGCAGGAAACGCGCGTCGCGCTGGTCCTGCAGGGCGCGGTTCAGGAGCTGCACATCGAGCGCACGCTCACGCGCGGGTTGGCGGGGAACATCTACCTGGGCAAGGTCGTGCGCGTGCTGCCCGGCATGCAGTCGGCCTTCATCGACATCGGCCTGGAACGCGCCGCCTTCCTGCACGTCGCCGATATCTGGGAGGCCCGCAACCATGAGGGTCCCAACGGCGCACTGGCCGCGCCCACGCCCATCGAAAAGCTGCTGTTCGACGGCCAGGTGCTGACCGTGCAGGTCATCAAGGACCCGATCGGCACCAAGGGCGCGCGCCTGTCGACCCAGATCTCGATCGCCGGCCGCATGCTGGTCTACCTGCCGCAGGACCAGCATATCGGCATCTCGCAAAAAATCGAGAAGGAAGCCGACCGCGAACTGCTGCGCACCCGCATGCAGAACCTGCTCCCCGGCGAGGAAAAAGGCGGCTACATCGTGCGCACCCAGGCCGAGGAAGCCTCGGACGAGGACCTGAAGGCCGACATCGACTACCTGCGCAAGACCTGGGGCGCCATCGTCCAGGGCGCCCGCACCAGGCCGCCCACCACCCTGCTCTACCAGGACCTGAGCCTGGCCCAGCGCGTGCTGCGCGACTTCGTGCACGACGAGACGGCCACCATCCAGGTGGACTCGCGCGAGAACTACCTGAAGCTGGTCGACTTCGCCCAGGTGTACACGCCCAGCGTGCTGTCGCGCCTGACCCATTACACCGGCGAGCGCCCGCTGTTCGACCTGTACGGCGTGGAGGAGGAAATCCTGCGCGCCCTGGGGCGCCGCGTGGACCTGAAGTCCGGCGGCTACCTGATCGTCGACCAGACCGAGGCGATGACGACCATCGACGTCAACACCGGCGGCTTCGTCGGCGGGCGCAACTTCGCCGACACCATCTTCAAGACCAACCTGGAAGCGGCGCACGCGATCGCGCGCCAGCTGCGGCTGCGCAACCTGGGCGGCATCATCATCCTCGACTTCATCGACATGGAGAACAACGAGCACCGCAACGCGGTGCTGGCCGAGCTGAAGAAAACCCTGGCGCGCGACCGCACCAAGGTCTCGGTGAGCGGCTTCTCCGCCCTCGGCCTGGTCGAGATGACGCGCAAGCGCACCCGCGAGTCGCTGGCCCACATCCTGTGCGAGCCCTGCCCCGCCTGTGCCGGCAAGGGCCAGGTCAAGACCAGCCGCACGATCTGCTACGAGATCCTGCGCGAACTGCTGCGCGAAGCCAAGCAGTTCAACCCGCGCGAATTCCGCATCGTCGCCTCGCAGGAGGTGGTCGATTTGTTCCTGGAAGAGGAATCCCAGCACCTGGCGATGCTGGGCGACTTCATCGGCAAGCGCATTTCGCTGCAGGTGGAGAAGGGCTACCACCAGGAGCAGTACGACGTCATCCTGATGTAGGCCATGGACGGCTTGAGGGCAGGCTGGGCGGCGCTGTGGCAAAGGCTTGGCCTGCCGCAACCGGAAGGCCTGTGCGACGGGCTGCTGGCCGCCTACAGCGAGCCGCAGCGCCACTATCACACGCTCCAGCACCTGGGCGAATGCCTGGCGCTGGCCGATGAACTCAAGGCCGAGGCGGAACGCTTCGACGAGATCGAGCTAGCGCTGTGGTTCCACGATGCCGTCTACGACGTGCATGCTCACGACAACGAAGCCCGCTCGGCGCAGTGGGCGGTCACGGCCCTGCGCGCCGCAGGGCTCGGCGAGCAAGCCTGCCATCGAATCCACGATCTGGTCATGGCGACCCGCCACAGCGCCCTGCCCGACACGCCGGATGCGGCCCTGCTGACCGACATCGACCTGTCGATCCTCGGCGCTCCCCAGCCGCGCTTCGCCGAGTACGAACGGCAGATCCGGTCCGAGTACTCCTGGGTGGCGCCGGACATCTACGCCGCCAGGCGCCACGCCGTCCTGCAAGGATTTCTCGAGCGTGAGCACATCTATGCGACGCCCGCCCTACGCCATCGCTTCGAGGAGCAGGGGCGCCGCAATCTCGCGCACGCCCTCGGCCATCCGTGAAAAGGCCTAGTCCCTGGAACCGGACGGCGCGGGCGAACCGCTTGTTGCGAGTTCATGCTGTATCCACTGCAGATAACGTGATACGCGAACGGCAAAGCTTTTGCCGCCGTACCTGCCAGGTTGCCACGCACTGACCTTACCTTCGGCAAACACCCATGATGTCAGCCCCGCGAGCTTCCACTCGCCGTCTTCTACGATGAGGACCGGGCCGCCGCTGTCGCCGTTCCCGCTGGCGCCTTCGAGCGGATGCGCATCGGGCCCGGAATCGAACACATAAGCAAGCCAGCGCGCATCGGCGCTGCTGACGACGTTGAACGCGCGCCGCATCGCTGTACGGTGCGCGCTGTGCGGCTCCAGCCCACGGTCGCCGGTGCCGGTAGCGCCCATCCCCATCACCTGCATGAGCTTTCCCGCCTCGTCATCGCCGCGGTAGAGCTTGAGCGGCTGCACATCGGTGACGGGTTCCGACAACTTGATCAAGGCAATGTCATCGGATGCGGCCAGATGCGCTATCCCAGGGGCGGCGTCCGCGTCGGCTGCCGTCAGCTCCTTCGGAAGCGCCTTGTAGCCCTTGTGGACGATCAGGCGCTCGACCTTGCGGCATGCGCCATTCAGCATGATTTCCGTCACAGGATGCCATTGGGTCGCGTGCGCGGCGGTGACGACCCATTGCGGCGCGATCAGTACGCCATGGCCCTCATGAGGCAAGTTGGCGATCGCCTGCATCGGCGTTTCCTGGACCCGGTACTTCAGGTCGGGGACATCGTGCCGGATGACCACCGCAAGCGCCGGCAGCGAAACCGCCAGCACGCCGCAGGCAAGGAAGTGTTTTAGCTTTGGCATGGAAGGAGTTGGTTGGGTTGACGAAAGGAGGCGCCTTGCTGAACAAGAGGATCCAGTGTGACTGCCGCCTTTGCCCATGGCGATGCCGGCCACTGCATGGAACCGTCGTTTCGCTGCATTTTTTGCAAACCCTTCCCATTTTCGTTTATCGTTCACGCATGCAGACCTCCACTTCAGCCCCCGCTTGCCCTGACCGCTGGATATCACGCGACTGGTTCTGGGCCTCGGTGGCGTGGTCGGGCATCGGCCTGTTCGACGCGATACAAACGCTGATCGTCATGAAATCCGGCGGCATGCACCATGCCTGGCCGGAGCTGTTCTGCTTCCGGATGCTGTACTGGCTGGTGTGGGCCGCGGCCACGCCGGCGGTCCTGCGGCTGGGCATGCGCATCGCCGCGCAGGACGCGCAGCGCCTGGGATTGCCCGGCCATTTCCTGGTCTGCCTGAGCATCGGCTTGCTGTCCGCCTTGTGGACCGCGGTGCTCGAACAGGCCCTCGATCCGTGGCTGGCGACACCGGCGCCATCGTGGCGCGAGTTATGGCGCCAGCACTTCGTCAACGGCATGCTGACCAGCGTGGTGCTGTACGTGACGACGCTGGCCATCGGGTATGGCGTACGCGCACGCGAAGGGCTGGTGCTGGAGCGGGCCAAGCGCGCGCAACTGAACGAGCAGCTCGTCCAGGCGCAGCTCGACGCCTTGCGGCGCCAGATCGAGCCGCACTTCCTGTTCAACGCCCTGAATACGATCACGGGACTGGTCCGCGAGCGGCGCAACGATGCGGCTGTAGGAATGATCACCGGACTGAGCGAGCTGCTGCGCCGTGTCCTCGCGGATGGCGACCGCCACCTGGTCACACTCGACGAGGAACTGGCCTTCCTGGATAAGTATCTCGCGATCCAGAAAATGCGTTTCGGCGAGCGCGTGCGCTGCAGTGTCGACACACCGCCCGAGCTCCGATCGGCGCGGGTACCCGCTTTGCTGCTCCAACCATTGGTCGAGAATGCATTCAATCACGGCCTGGCCCACCGGGCCGAAGGCGGCAGGATCGGCGTGACGATTGTTGAGGCAGGCGAGCGCTTATCGATGACGGTCTACAACGATGGCCCGCCCTTGCCCGCCGACGTCAAGGCAGGCCGGATCGGCTTGAACAATGTGCGCCAGCGTCTCGCGAACCTGTACGACGGCAATTTTTCGCTCGACCTGTACAACCGTGGCGATGGCGTCGAGGTCAAGATTATCCTTCCACTTGTTCACGCCTGATCATGCAGGATTCCAGCCGAAAAATCTGCGCGGTGATTGTCGACGACGAGGCGCCTGCACGCGCCAATCTGAAGGCGTTGCTGCGCCGGCATCCCGATATCGAACTGGCCGGCGAATACGACCAGGGAGCGGCGGCGGCCGAGGGCATCCGGGCATGCATGCCCGATCTGGTATTCCTCGATGTTCAAATGCCGGGCTGCGATGGTTTCGACGTGCTTGAAATGCTTGGGGCGAACCTGCCGCCTGCCCTCGTTTTCGTCACGGCCTACGACAGCCATGCACTGAAGGCATTCGATGCCGGTGCGCTGGACTATCTGCTCAAACCGTACAGCGACGAGCGCTTCGACATGGCCCTGGCAAGGGCCAAGGAGAGGCTGAGGACGAATACGCAGCCTGACAGGCGTCTGGCACTCAGGAATGCGGGCCAAGTCCTGTTCCTGTCCATTCCGGACATCGACTGGATCGGGGCGGCCGACTACTACGCCTCTTTGCATGTCGGACATGAGGTGCACTTGATACGCCGCAGCCTGGCGGAACTCGAAGCGGAGCTGGAACCCACGCTCTTTTGCCGGATCCACCGGTCGACCATCATCAATCTCAGGCGGCTGCACGCGATCGAACTGAATGTGGAGGGGGAGCAGGAGGCGATGCTGAAAAGCGGCGTACGGCTCAGGATCAGCCGGAGCTACCGGAAGCATCTGATGGAGCGGATGGGTGTCCTACCGGCATGATGACGGCCGATTGCCGATTATTCGGCGCGTCCGCTTCCTGCATGCCGCAGGGCAAGTTGTTCGTTCTTGCGCTCCTCATTGATCTCCTTGGTCAGGAAATAATTTAGGCCAGTACGGATCACGGCGATGGCGGCCAGCTTGCCGATCCGGTCCCAGGTCGGCGCCACCGAGGTGGAGAGAATGTCGGCGGCCAGCTGCAGCTCGAGGGCCATGGTCAGGTAGCGGGCGAAGGTCAGCCGGATCGGCATGAAGCCGCCTCCCTGCCGCGACAGCATGTGCCGCACCAGCCCGATGACGACCAGCACGACGCCGGCGGCGATCACCAGCGCGCCCAGCGCCTCAACGGCCAGTCTCAGCCATTCAACACAGGCACGAACCTGTTCTTCCATTTGTGAAAACACGCGCTCCCCCGACCTTATCCATGCAGCCACAGGTACGGTTCAACTCTAGCGGAATTGCGCATTCGCCTGCGCACGCTGGCCGTGCGCTGCGCAAGGGGCGATCGGGGTAGCATCGAAAGATGGATACTTCCCCGCGCATCCGCATCGACGTCTGGAGCGACTATGTCTGCCCCTTCTGCTACCTCGAGCTGCCCCTGCTGCAGCGGCTGGAGCAGGAAATGGGCGGGGAGCTGCACGTCGCGTGGCGCGCCTTCGAGTTGCGCCCGGAACCGAAGCCGACCCTCGACCCGAACGGCGACTACCTGCTTACCACCTGGGAACGCTCCGTATATCCCTTGGCGCGCGAGCGCGGCATGGCCCTGAAGCTGCCGCCGGTGCAGCCGCGCAGCCGCAAGGCTTTCGAAGCGGTCGCCTTCGCCGAGGCGCAGGGCCGTTTCGCGACTATGCACGAGGCGCTGTTCCGCGGGTTCTTCAAGCAGGGTCGGGATATCGGAGATGTCGACGTGCTGTGCGCAATCGGCGCCGAGGCCGGGCTGGACCCCGCCGCCCTGCGGGCGGCACTGGACGATGGGCGCCACCTGGCCGCCGTGCTCGACGACCAGAAGCTGGCGCAGGCGCTCGGCGTGAGCGGCGTACCCATCATGTTCCTGCGCAGGATGGGGGCAGGATGGGAAGAAGCGGCCCCGCTGCGCGGAGCCGTCCCCTACGCCATGATGCAGGGCGCCGTGGCCCGGCTCGAATAGCCTGGATGCTTACTGCGCTCAGGCTTTTATGCGTTTTGATAATATTGGATCATTGATCGAATGTACTCCTTCGAAGGGGAGCGACCAAACACTTGGCCAATATAGTTCTTGAAGTCATTTGGCTCCGTTAAGGTGTTAATCGAAGATGACTTGGAGCCGGTTTTCCTTCTCCACATGTCGTATTCACTAACTATTTCGTACCCGCCGGTTAGAGGGCCGAATACGTGCTTATCCAGTTCAGCAGTAACAACGTCCACCACTCTGAAGTAACTGATGATCTTTGCATCTGTAGGCTTGATTGCTTTGACAGGCTCCCACGGGGTGCGGCGCAAGGTCTCACCGTCGTGCCCGAATTTGTGGGCAATTTTGTTGCGAAGGTCTTGCAATTGCTGCAGATGTGAAACTTCTGCTTCAACTGTCGCGGGAATCTTCCCGAATGCCATTCTTAAACGCTGGAGACGGTCAGTCCATCGTCCTTTCGTGAACGACTCCGCCCGGTCTTTCATGGTTTTGCGGAAGCTCGTGCTCAATGTATCCGGGTTTTTGAGCAGATGAACGCTATCTGTTCCCAGCAGGCTCCGATCTAGAAGCTCCGGCATCGCCTGAAAGACAGTCAGGCCTGCAGAGACAATGTACACCTCCAGCATGGAAGCAGCCGATATAACTGCATTCTGGCGAGACCACGTGTCGAAGTCTTGTGTCGCCGACTGCCAGAGCGTGGCATTTTTGAAATGTCCTTTCACACCAGGATTATTCGCCACAACCGCAGTATACGAACTATTCACAACGTGGTTAGAGGATTGCCCGAGCCAAAAAACCGTGTTCAAATGATTGAGATGCTGTCGAACGATCTGCCGAGCGAGGGTCGTTTCGAATGGAAGATAATCAGGGGCGAATTTTGACGGAGATGACGTCGGCATACATAAAAGGTCGAGTTAGAATCTGCAATCATATACTCTTGAATTCATCCGTAGAAATATAATTGCAGAGCTTCCGCAAGCTTACGTACCTGATAACGCGCCGCTGGAATTTTCCACCCACATCCTATTGTTTATTTCGAAGCTGGGAAGAACAGCTGCTCGCCCGCCGGCTTGAAGGCCGCGATCCTGCCCTGCCCTTCCGGCGAGGTGATCCACTCGATCAGCGCCTTCGCTCCCCTGTAGTTCACCTTTGGATGCCTGGCCGGGTTCACCGCGATGATGCCGTAGGGATTGAACATGCGCTTGTCCCCCTCGATGATGATTGCCAGCCCCGTCCTGGCTCGGTAGGCGCCGTAGGTCGCGCGATCGGTCAGGGTATAGGCCTTCATCTCGGCTGCCATGTTCAATACCTCGCCCATGCCCAGGCCGGCCGACACGTAGTTGGCGCCCGCCGGCTTGGCGCCCGCCTGCTGCCAGTAGCCCTTCTCCATCACGTCGGTACCCGAGTTGTCGCCGCGCGAGATGAACCTCACGCCCGTCGAGGCGATGCGCTTGAAGGCGGCGATCACGTCCTTGCTGCCCTTCAGCTTCGCCGGATCTTCCCTGGGGCCGACGACGAGGAAGTCGTTGTACATCACGTCCTCACGGTCGATGCCCCAGCCCGCGTCGACGAACTGGTCTTCCAGCTTGCGCGCATGGACCAGGGTCACATCGACGTCGCCGTTCCTGGCCAGCTCCAGGGCCTTGCCGGTGCCGACCGAGATCACGTGGACCTTGTAGCCGGTCCTGGCTTCGAAGACCGGCAGCAAAACCTTGAGCAGACCCGAGTTCTCGGTGCTGGTCGTGGTCGAGAGACGGATCACTTCCTGGCCGAGCGCGAGCGGGGAGGCAAGACAGGCGGACAAGAGCACGGCGAACAGGTGGCGGCGTTGCATGAATCTCTCCTCGGTGGTGCTTATCGATGTTCGAGGCGCCCCTCGCGCAGCTTGAGTCGGCGCACGCCGGGCAAGCCGATCAGGTCGCGGTCGTGGCAGGCCATCACCACGCTGCCGCCCGCATGCAGCAAGGTCGGAATCAGGGCGATCACCTGCTCGCGCGCCTGGCCGTCGAGGTTGGCGGTCGGCTCGTCCAGCAGCAGCAGGCGCGGTTGCAGCACGCGCGCGCGCGCCAGCGCCACGCGCTGCTTCTCTCCGCCCGACAGGCGGTTCGGGTCGGTGTCGCGCAGGTGCTCGACGCCGGCCCAGCGCATCGCCTCCTCCACCAATCCGCGCACCTTGCCGCGGTCCTCGCCGCGCGCCAGCAGGCCGTAGGCGATGTTGTGGCCGACGCTGGTCGAGAACATGATCGGATGCTGGTGCACGTAGACGATCGCATGGCGCAGCTCCTTCGGATACGGGTACAGCGGCAAGCTGCGGCCGTCCACCTCGACGGTGCAGGCGTCGCAGCGTTCCAGACCCGCCAGCATGCGCAGCAAGGTGCTCTTGCCGGCGCCGTTCACGCCGGTCAGCACGTAGGCGCTGCCGGTGTCGATGGTCAGCTGGTCGATCTCGAACAGCACCCGCCCGCCATGCTGGCGGCGCAGGCCGCGCACGGTCAGCAGCGCGCTCATGTGCGTACCCCGGGCATGCGCGCTTCACCCTGCAGCAGCACCAGCGCGCCGTTCATCAGGAGCGCCAGGGTCACCAGCACGATGCCGAGCGCGATCCCCTGCGCGAAATCGCCCTTGCTGGTTTCCAGCGCAATCGCGGTGGTGATGGTGCGCGTCTCGCCTTCGATATTCCCGCCGATCATGAGGGCGCAGCCGACTTCCGAGATCACGCGCCCGAAGCCGCTGATCACGGCCGCCATCACGCCGTAGCGCGCCTCGTGCAACACGGTGAGCATCACCCGCAGGCGCGAGGCGCCGTGGGCGATGGCCGTCTCGGCATAGCGCGGGTCGAGCGCCTGCACCGCCGCCAGCGTAAAGGCCAGCAGCACCGGCAGGCCGATCACGAACTGCCCGGCCACGACGCCGGTCTGGCTGAACAGCCATTCCAGCCCGCCCAGCGGGCCGCGGCGCGACAGCAGCATGTAGAGCAGCAGGCCGATCAGCACGGTCGGCAGGGACAGCGCGGCCTGGGCCAGCCAGATCGCCACGCGGCGTCCCCGGAAGCGGTGCATGGCGATGGCGTAGCCGAGCATCACCGCGGGCGGCGTCGCCAGCAGCAGGCCGAGCAAACTGGTTTTCACGGAGACCCAGACGATGCGCCACAGCGCGGCATCGCCGCTGAACAGCAGCGCGAAGGCGTGCGAAATGGCGTCCAGCAGGGACATCAGACTTGGCGCGGCGCGCCCAGGGGTTCGAGCAGGTCGGGTTCGAACACCAGGCGATCGTGCCCCGCCAGCAGCAGGAAATGCTTGCCGGTGCAGCGCGCCAGCAGCGACATGCCGACCCGCTCGGCCACCATGTGCCCCATCTGGGTGGTGCCCGAGCGCGACAGCAGGAAGGGAATGCCCATCTGCGCGCCCTTGATGACCATCTCGGACGTCAGGCGGCCGGTGGTGTAGAACACCTTGTCCTCGCCGCGCATGCCCTCCAGCCACATCAGGCCCGCGATGGCGTCCACCGCGTTGTGGCGGCCGACGTCCTCCACGAAGTAGAGCAGCCCGCCCTCGTTCGAGAACAGCGCGCAGCCGTGCACCGAGCCGGCCTGCTTGTAGATCGACTGCTGGGTGCGGATAGTTTCGACGATGCGGTAGACCACCGACTGCGGCAGGCGCGCGTCCGGCGGCAGCACGATCTGGTCGACCTCGTCCATCAGGCCGCCGAATACCGAGCCCTGGCCGCAGCCGGTGGTGACGACCTTCTTCGCGGTGCGCTCCTCCACGTCGGCGATGCCGTTGCGGGTGACGACCGCCACCGAATCCACTTCCCAGTCGACCTGGATCGAGACGATGTCCTCGATCGAGCGCACCAGGCGCTGGTTGCGCAGGTAGCCCAGGGTGAGCGCTTCGGGGGCGCCGCCCAGGGTCATCAGGGTGACCAGCTCGCGCTTGTCGACGTACACGGTCAGCGGCCGTTCGGCCGGGATCGAGATCGTCGAGCGGCGGCCGCGCTCGTCCATCGCCAGCACTTCCTGGGTCAGGACAGCGCGGGCGTTGGACAACTGCGGACGGTAGCGTGGCAGGTCGGGACAGTTCATGTTGCCAATTGTGCCATGCCGGCCAGGATTTGGCCGCCACCGTAGCTGCCCTGCGGTGCGACCTCCCCGCCGGGCGTGACCTTGATCGCGCAATACTTGAACTCCGGAATCTTTCCGAAGGGGTCGAGCGCCGCATTGGTCAGCCGGTTGATCGCCGCTTCGTAGTAGCAGAAGGGCACGAAGATGGCGCCCACCGGCGAGCTGTCGTCGGCCCGCGCATACAGCACCACTTCGCCGCGGCGCGAGCTGATCGTGACCGGCTGCCCCGGCTGGATGCCCATGCGTTCCAGGTCGAGCGGGTGCACCAGGGCCACCGGATCCGGCTCGATCGCGTCGAGCACGGTGGCGCGGCGGGTCATGCTGCCGGTGTGCCAGTGCTCGAGCTGGCGGCCGGTGATCAGGACCAGCGGATACTCGGCGTCCGGGCGCTCGTCGGCCGGGATGATGTCGGCCGGGACGAAGCGCGCCTTGCCGCCCTCGCGCGGGAACAGTTCGGTGAACACCACCGGCTGGCCGACGTCGCCCTCGTTCGTGCAGGGATAGACCACCGCGCCGTTGCGTTCCAGGCGCTCCCAGGTGATGCCGCCGATGCTGGCCATGGTCTTGCGCATCTCGTCGAACACCTCGGCCACGTGGCCGTAGTTCCACGACAGGCCGAGGCGGTTCGCCATCTGCTGGATGATCCACAGGTCCTGCCTGGCGTCGCCCGGCGGATCGATGGCCTGGCGGCCCAGCTGGACCAGGCGGTCGGTGTTGGTGAAGGTGCCGGTCTTTTCCGGGAAGGCGGAGGCCGGCAGGATCACGTCGGCCAGGTAGGCGGTCTCGGTCAGGAAGATGTCCTGCACCACCAGGTGCTCGAGCGCGGCCAGCGCGGCGCGGGCGTGGTTGGCGTCCGGGTCGGACATGGCCGGGTTCTCGCCCATGATGTACATGCCGCGGATCTGGCCGGCGTCGATCGCGTCCATGATCTCGACCACCGTCAGGCCCGGTTTCGGGTCCAGGGTGGCGCCCCAGGCCTGCTCGAACTTCGCGCGCGCGGCCGGGTTGTCGACGCGCTGGTAGTCCGGCAGCATCATCGGGATCAGGCCGGCGTCGGAGGCGCCCTGCACGTTGTTCTGGCCGCGCAGCGGATGCAGGCCGGTGCCGGGACGGCCGATCTGGCCGGTCATGAGCGACAGCGCGATCAGGCAGCGCGCGTTGTCGGTGCCGTGCACGTGCTGCGACACGCCCATGCCCCACAGGATCATCGAGCCCTTCGAGGTGGCGTACAGGCGCGCCACATAGCGGATGGTCTCGGCGTCGATGCCGCAGATCGGCGCCATCGCTTCCGGGCTGTACTCGGCGACGTTCTTTTCCAGCTCCTCGTAGCCGATGGTGCGGCTGGCGATGAAGTCCCTGTCGACCAGGCCCTCGGTGACGATCACGTGCATCATCGCGTTCAGCAGCGCCACGTCGGTGTCGGGCTTGAACTGCAGGTAGCGGTGGGCGTGGCGCGCCAGCTCGGAGCGGCGCGGGTCGAGCACGATCAGCTTGGCGCCGGTGCGGACCGCGTTCTTGATCCAGGTGGCGGCCACCGGGTGGTTGACTGTGGGGTTGGCGCCGAGGATCACGATGACCTCGGCGCGCGTCACGTCCATCACCGGGTTGGAAACGGCGCCCGAGCCGATGCCCTCCAGCAGGGCCGACACCGAGGAGGCGTGGCACAGGCGGGTGCAATGGTCGACGTTGTTGGTGCCGAAGCCGGTGCGCACCAGCTTCTGGAACAGGTAGGCTTCCTCGTTGCTGCCCTTGGCCGAGCCGAAGCCGGCCAGCGCGGCGCCGCCGTGCTGGTCGCGGATCGCGGCCAGCTTGCCGCCGGCGAGGGCCAGGGCTTCTTCCCAGCTGGCTTCGCGGAACACGTCCATGACGCGGTCCGGGTCCATGGTGAAGTCGCCCGTCTTCGGCACGCCTGCGCGGCGGATCAGCGGCTTGGTCAGGCGGTGCGGGTGGTGGGCGTAGTCGAAGCCGTAGCGGCCCTTGACGCACAGGCGGCCGTGGTTGGCCGGGCCGTCGCGCCCTTCGACGTAGAGAATCTTGTTGTCCTTGACGTTGTAGGTCAGCTGACAGCCGACGCCGCAGTAAGGGCAGACCGAATCGACCTGCTTGTCGGGGATGTGCAGGGCCACTTCGCGCGCCGGCATCAGGGCGCCGGTCGGGCAGGCCTGCACGCATTCGCCGCAGGCCACGCAGGTGGAGGCGCCCATCGGGTCGTCCTGGTCGAACACGATCTTGGCGCCCTCGCCACGGAAGGCCAGGCCGATCACGTCGTTGACCTGCTCGTCGCGGCAGGCGCGCAGGCAGCGCGTGCACTGGATACAGGCGTCCAGGTTGACGGTGATGGCGGCGTGGGTGGCGTCCATCTGCGGCTGCGGCCGGGTCGGCGCGAAGCGCGGCTTGCCGACGCCCAGCTTGTCGGCCCACAGGTCGACTTCGTTCTTGCGGGTGTACTCGGCTTCCGGCATGTCGGCCAGCAGCAGCTCCAGCACCATCTTCTGGGCGGCCACGGCGCGCGGGCTGTCGGTCGTGACCTTCATCCCCTTGCTCGGATGGCGGCAGCAGGACGGCGCGAGCACGCGCTCGCCGTCGATCTCGACCATGCAGGAGCGGCAGTTGCCGACGGCTTCCATGCCTTCCTTGTAGCACAGGCGCGGGACATCGACGCCTTCGCGCGCGGCGACCTCGATCAGGGTCTCATGGGGCAGCGCCTCGACGGTGCGGCCGTTCAGTTCGAAGGATACGGTTCGGATGATGGCGTTCATGATGGGTTTCCTACCTGAGCCAACTCGTGCGGGAAGTATTTGATGACGCAGTCGAATGGATTCGGCGCGGCCTGGCCCAGGCCGCAGATGGACGCGTCGCGCATCACTTGCGACAGCTCGCCCAGCAAGGGCACATCCCATTGCGGCTGGCGGATCAGATCGAGCGCCTTGGCGGTGCCGTTGCGGCAGGGCGTGCACTGGCCGCAGGACTCGTCCTTGAAGAAGGCCAGCGTATTGCGCGCGGCGGCGACCGCGCTGTCATGATTCGACAGCACGACCACGGCGGCCGAGCCGATGAAGCAGCCATAGGGCTGCAAGGTGTCGAAGTCGAGCGGGATGTCGCCCATCGAAGCCGGCAGGATGCCGCCCGAGGCGCCGCCCGGCAGGTAGGCATAGAAGGCGTGGCCGTCCTGCATGCCGCCGCAGTATTCGGCTATCAGCTCGCGGATCGTGATGCCGGCCGGGGCCAGCTTCACGCCCGGCTCGCGCACCCGTCCCGAGACCGAGAACGAGCGCAGGCCGCGGCGGCCGTTGCGCCCATGGCTGGCGAACCACTCGCCGCCGCGCTCGAGGATCTCGCGCACCCAGTGCAGCGATTCGAAGTTGTGTTCCAAGGTCGGGCGGCCGAACAGGCCCACCTGGGCCACATAGGGCGGACGCAGGCGCGGCATGCCGCGCTTGCCTTCGATCGATTCGATCATGGCCGACTCTTCGCCGCAGATATAGGCGCCGGCGCCGCGGCGCAAGTAGATCGGCGGCATGCCCGGCACCGGCGGATCAAGGCGCAGCTTGTCCAGCTCGCTTTCGAGCATGGCGCGGCAGCCGTGGTATTCGTCGCGCAGGTAGATATAGATGGCCTCGATGCCCACCGCCCAGGCGGCGATCAGCGCGCCTTCCAGGAAGCGGTGCGGGTCGCGTTCGAGGTAGACGCGGTCCTTGAAGGTGCCCGGCTCGCCTTCGTCGATGTTGATGGCCATCAGGCGCGGGCCGGCTTCGGCGCGCACGATGCGCCACTTGCGGCCCAGCGGGAAGCCGGCGCCGCCCAGGCCGCGCAGGCCGGAGGCTTCCAAGGTCGAGATGACCTGTTCCACCTCGTGTTCGCCGGCCACGCAGGCGCGCAGCAGCTGGTAGCCGCCTTCGGCGCGGTAGTTGGCGTAGTGCTTGTACTCGGTCACGGCGTCGGCCGTCGAACCGGACGCCACCTTGGCCAGCACCGTCTCGGCGCTCGCCTGCGGCACGGCCAGCTGGCCGACCACGGCCACCGGCGCCTGCTCGCAGCGGCCGACGCAGGGTGCTTCCAATACCCTCACCTCACGGCCCAGCAATCCCGGCAGTTTCGCCAGCAACTCCCGGGCGCCCGCCATCTCGCACGACAGGCCGGCGCAGACGCGCACCGTCAACGCGCTTGGGGCCGCCTGCCCTTCCTTGACCACGTCGAAGTGGTGGTAGAAGGTGGCGACCTCGTAGACCTCGGTCTGCGCCAGTCCCATCTCCTGCGCCAGCGCGGCGAGATGGCTGCTGGCCAGGCAGCCGTAGCGGTCCTGGATCTTGTGCAGGTGCTCGATGAGCAGGTCGCGCTGGCGCGACTCCGCGCCGAGCAGTGCCCGCACCTCGGCCAGCGCCTGCGGCTCGACACGGCGGCCCTTGGGGGCTTCGCGCTTGCGCTGGCGGCTGGCGCCGGAGACGGCGATCGGGATGATGGGGTGGTTCATGATGGGTCCCAACGTGGTCGATTGGTGAAGGCGCGGACGGCAGGGCCGCCCGCGCCGTCCTTGTTACTTGAAGAGCACCACTGCCTTCTGCAGCGTGATCCAGACGCCCATCAGCAGCGGAATGCCGACTGCGGCCCAGGCGAACATGGCCACGGCCGGGTTGACGCCGCCGGTGGCGATGGCCACGCCGCCGCGTCCGGACGAGGCGGTGATGTCGCGCTCGCTCGCCAGGCGCTTCTCGTGGGCCAGCTCGTCGTCGGTCATGAAGTGCTTGTCGGCGATCGGGCGCACCATCAGGTTGCACAGCACGCCCAGCAGCACCAGCGCGGCCAGCACGTACATCGTCACATCATACGCCTGCGCCTTGGGCACGCCCTGGGCGATCTGGTATTCGCGGATGTAGCCGATCAGGATCGGGCCGAGCACGCCGGCGGCGGCCCAGGCGGTCAGCAGGCGGCCATGGATCGCGCCCACCATCTGGGTGCCGAACAGGTCGGCCAGGTAGGCCGGCACGGTCGAGAAGCCGCCGCCGTACATCGACAGGATGATGCAGATGAAGGCCACGAACAGCGCCAGCTGGCCCGAGTGCGCCAGCGACGGGATCGACACGTACAGCACGAAGCCCAGCACCAGGAACACGAAGTAGGTCGCCTTGCGGCCGATGTAGTCCGAGCACGAGGCCCACAGGAAGCGGCCGCCGATATTGAACAGCGACAGCAGGCCGGTGAAGCCGGCGGCGATGGCCGCGATCTGGCCCTTCTGCGCCGCATCGAGGTCATTGAAGGCGGCGTCCACGCCGATCAGGCGGCCGCCGAAGACTTCCTGCAGCAGCGGCGAGGCCATCGCCAGGATGCCGATGCCGGCCGAGACGTTCAGGAACAGCACCATCCACACCAGCCAGAACTGCGGGATCGACCAGACGCGGTCCACGTGCACGTGGCGCGAGGTGATCATGGTGTTGCCGCTCTTGGCCGCCGGCGGGGTCCAGCCTTCCGGCTTCCAGCCGCTGGCCGGGACGCGGTAGGCCAGCGCGCCGGCCATCATGAAGACGAAATAGATCACGGCCAGGGCAAGGAAGGTTTCCCACACGCCGACCGAGGCCGGGGTGGCGAAGTACTTCATCAGCTTGTCCGCCAGCGGGGCGCCGATCATCGCGCCGCCGCCGAAACCCATGATCGCCATGCCGGTCGCCATGCCGCGGCGGTCCGGGAACCATTTGATCAGGGTGGACACGGGAGAGATATAGCCCAGTCCCAGTCCGATACCGCCGATCACGCCCGAACCGAGCCACATCAGCCAGATCTGGTGGGTATAGATGCCCAGGCTTGAGATCACCAGGCCGCCGCACCAGCACAGGGCCGAGACCACGCCGGCCTTGCGCGGGCCCGC
>CBIHLT010000008.1:0-52137 GCA_966210615.1 uncultured Massilia sp. | reverse complement strand
CCGGCCGGCCGTGCTCGCGGTTCCCGGCAAGGGCCGGGTACTCGTGTTTGCCTGCGCCACCGAAGACAGCGGCGTGCCGCCGGCATGGAGCGCGGGCCCGGGACGGCCGGGCATCAGCTTCCTGCCCGACCTGGGAGCGCGCAGCCTGGCGGCCATTGCAGGCCGGGTGCGCGCGGCCAGGCGGGCCGGCGACCTGGTGCTGTTCTCGATTCACTGGGGCGGCAACTGGGGCTACGATATCCCTGCGCCACAACGGGACTTCGCGCACGGGCTGATTGAGTCCGCCGCGGTCGACGTGGTGCACGGTCATTCCTCACACCACGTGAAAGGCATCGAGGTCTACCGCGACAAGCCCGTACTGTACGGCTGCGGCGATTTCCTCAATGACTACGAGGGGATCGCCGGCTACGAACACTTCCGGGGCGACCTCGCGCTGATGTATTTCCCCACCCTGGCGGCGGGCAGGCTCACCCGCTTTGCGATGACGCCTACCCGGACCCGGGGCTTTCGCGTGAACGCGGCGACCGCGCCGGACGTCTGGTGGCTGATGGCGGCGCTGAACCGGGAGGGACGGCAGTTCGGCACCCGCGTGGCCAGGCTGGGGGAGCAGGACTTGCTGCTGGAATGGCTGCATGCCTAGGGCGCGCCAGGGCGCCCCGGTGCCCCGGGTGAGCTCGCCTCCCCGAGGCTCCCTGCGCCCGCGCTTCTTCCATTTGGCCGGGCTCAATGGTTGACAGGTGCCGCTCGCTAGAATGATTCCGTCGAAAGCCTTGTCCCTGCTCCGTACCCAGCCGTGTTGACGAAGGAACCTATGCCATCGAAGCGAGCTACCTCAAAACGGCGCACTTCTCGCTCTGACAGAACAGCTGGCGCACAGGCCTGCCTTGCGCCGTCCGGCCGCAGCCGCCAGCAAGGCGCCTTCGCGATCATGTTCGTTCCCCTGCTGGTCCTGATCATTGCCTTTGCGGGACTCGCCGTGGACATGGGCGCACTGTATAACCGCAAGGTTGAGCTGAGCGGGATGGCGAAAGCAGTCGCGCTGGCCGCAGCTCGAGAGCTGAACGGCAAGCCTGACGGCATTGCGGCCGCCCTGGTGAAAGCGAGGGAAACGGCCGAACGATTTACCTACCGCTACGGCGCCCCGGTCACCTGGGACAATGCCGCGCTCAAGTTCGGCACCAGTCCTTCCCGGTCAGGCGGCTGGGTCGACGCGGCGGCCGTGCCCGATCCATCCAGCTACTACTTCGTCAAGGTCGACACGTCCGGACTGGGCGCGGAGGTGGCCACGGTCGGCACCTGGTTCATGCCGGTGTTGTCGGAGAGCTTGCGCACGGTCGAGCTGGCCGATAGCGCTGTCGCCGGACGCGCGGCCATCGATGCCGTCCCGCTCGCGGTCTGTGCGATGTCCGACCAGGAGGCGGCTGAGCGGGTCAATCCCGGCCTTGGCAGCAGCGAGCTGGTGGAGTACGGTTTCCGCCGGGGGGTCAGCTACGACCTCATGCAACTGAATCCGAAGGGCACGGCCCCGGCGCGCTACCTGATCAATCCCGTCAGCGCTCCCGGCATGTCGGGAGCGTCCTTCGACACCTCGATCATCGGGTCGTTCATGTGCCCCGGCACGATGTGGATACCGCGCTTGACCGGCGGATCCATCCATGTCTCGTCGCTGCCCCCGGCCTCGCCGCTCGCCTCCCTGCACACGCAATTGAACTCGCGCTTCGACGACTATGGCCAGGGCGCCTGCGCGCCCAGCGGCGCCCCGCCGGACATCAACATCAAGGCCTTCGCCTACGACAGCGCCGGCGGCGCGCCCTGGATGTCGCCCGCGACGGGAAGTCCCGCAGCCTTGCCCACGACGGAGCGCGGCAAGCTGGAGACAGTGGCCGATATCCCGCCGCCGGGGAGCACCCTTCCCACCCTGACGCCGGGCGCGTATGGGCCGCTGTGGTCGTATGCCAGGGCGGCCAAGTACGCCGCATTCACCCAGGGCGTTCCCGAACCGAACAACGGCTACCCCACGTTCGGGACTGGCGACTGGGGCAAGCTGTACCTGTCGGGACCGGCCGCCGCCGGCTATCCGAACGGGTCGCCGAGAAGCACCCCCTACAATCCCATCGGCACCGCGAACCCGGCTACCGTCCTTGCCCCGTCTGCGTCGCGGAAGGAATTCGCCACCCAGTTCAGACGGCTGCTGCATGTGCCGCTCCTGTCCTGTGCCGGCGCCGTCCCCACGGGCGCGCATACCACGGCGACCATCGTCGGCATCGGAAAATTCTTCATGACGGTGCCGGCCACCCAGGACCGCCTGATCGCGGAATTCGCCGGCAGCGCGCCCGAGCAGTCGATTCCGGGCGCCGTGGAGCTCTATCCATGAAGCCGCCACGCCATGCGCGGATGCCGGGATCCGCGCGGCGGGAACGCGGGGCTGCGGCAGTCGAGCTCGCCATATTGCTGCCGATCCTGATCATCGTCCTGGTGCCGCTGATCCTGTACGCGCGCTACATGTGGCACTACACCGTTGCGTACAAGGCGGCCCAGGATGCCGCGCGCTATATGTCGACCGTTTCCGCGACAGAAATGCGATCGAAACAGCTTGCAGGGAATGCGCGGGCGATCGCGATCGAGATTGCGCGGACGGAGGTGGGCGAACTCGCCCCGGGTGAGGACATCCCCGACGCCGATGTGCGCTGCGATGCCAATACCTGCGGCTTCAAGAGCGGCGTGGTTCCCAAGACGGTCAGCGTCTCCGTCGCCTTCTACCTCACCGATACCTTCTTCTACACCTACCTTGGTCCCTATGGCCTGCCGATCGAAGCCAACGTCACCATGCCTTATGCGGGAAGATAATGCACCGCCGAGCATGCTGCCGGGCGCCCGCCGCCGGCAGCGTGGCGCCGCGGCCATCGAGTTCGCGCTGCTGGCGGCCATCTTCTTTACGCTGGTGTTCGGGATCATCGAAGTGGCGCGCTTGATGTACGTCTACAATACCCTTCAGGAAGTAACACGCCGCGCCGCGGCTGCCGCCGCCAACGTGAATCCCGGCGATGCGACGGCGCTCGCCAGGCTCAAGCAAGCCGCCGTGTTCCGCACCAGTGCCGGCGGTCTCGCGCTGGCTCCGCCTGTGACCGACGAGCATATCCGCATCAACTACCTGGCGCTGACCCGCGCTGCCGGTACCAACGAGCTCAGCATGACCGCCATCGATCCGGCTACCTTGCCCGGCGACGCGGCGGACAACCGCTACATCTGCATGGCCGACCCCAATGCCGCCAACTGCATCCGTCTCGTCCAGGTCCAGGTCTGCGATCCGTCGGCGCCCGACGCATGCCTTCCGGTGACCTCGCAGATGCTGATCCCGATCATCGACTTGCGGGTGCCGCTCCACAAGGCCACCACGATCGTCGCGGCCGAGTCGCTCGGTTATGTCCCGGGAGGGCTTCCCCATCCGTGAAGCCGGGATGCCGCGCGCACGCGATGTCGGTTCCATGTGCTGCGGGAGCAGGCCGCGGTCTGCGGGCCGCGTTCCGTGCATCGGATGACTCAATGCCCCGGAACGGCCGGCCCGGTCCGCCCGGCTAACGCCGGCTGACCAGGACAGCCCGCGCCGGATCGGCAGGCGCATTGCCCTCCATCACGACGATCTGGCTGGCGGTGGCGGCCTGTCCCCCAAGCGCATTCGCGAGCGCGCGCATCGGCCCGATCGCCGTCCCGTTGGCGGCGCCCATCGCATTGGTTTCGAAGACCGCCACGGGTCCTGGTTGGCCGCTTGCGTAGACGCTGTACGTGGTCTTCGGCTTCAGCTTGAACAGCGAGACCTCGAGCGCATCGGTCAGCCCCAGGTTGCGCGCCACGATGAAACCCTTGCCCTCGCCCGACACCGCCTGGAGCGCGATGTTCAGCGGCTCGTTGTTGATGCGCGCGACCAGGTTGTCCATGCCCCCGCCTGCCGGCACGGCGCGCGGCACGTAGACCAGTGCCTGGGGCGCCTGTCCGACCGGGACCCGGGCGACGGGCCGGTTGGCGGCGGTATCGATGACATCCACCGCATCGCCGTTCTCCAGCCCCACATAGACCCGGCTGCCATCGTCGGAAGACCATATGCCGTGCGGCAGCGCGCCGACCGGGATGCTTGCCACCTGTCTGGCGTTCGGGCCGGTGCTGAAGACCTTGACCAGGTTCTCCCCGCCGATCGTCACATAGGCCAGCGTTCCGGCCGGCGTCCTGGCGAAGGCCAGGTGGTTGGTGATCATGCCGGTATCGAACACCTCCTTTACCTTCAGGGACTTGGTATCGATCCGCGTGACCTTGCCGACGTCCTTGTGCGTCATCCACAGCTCGCTCCCATCCGGCATCAGCTGCAGGAAGGGCGAGAACGGACTGGCGACATCGATCCGGTGCACGACCTTGTGCGAGCGCACGTCGACCACCTCCACGACCGGGGTAAAGCTGGACACGACAAAGGCGCGCTTGCCGTCGGGATGGAACAGCACCATGCCCGGTCCCGGCGCGGTCTGGATGCGCCGGGTTTCCCTGAAGGTCTTCGGATCGATCACGGACAGGTAGTCCTCGCCGCGTACGACAGCCCAGACCTCGCGCCCGTCGGCGCTGAAGAAACCTTCGTGCGGCGAGCGCCCGATGTAGGCGACACCCTTGACCTTGTTGGTGGCGGTGTCGATGAAGGTGACCGAGTTCGACCCGTTGGAGACCGCGATGAGCGTGCGGTGATCGGGGGAAAAGCCGAGTCCATGCACGTTGATCTGCCCCTTGTACAGCGGCGACAGCACGTCGGGCCTTTGATTACCGAGCCGGATTTGTCCAAGCAGGGTATTGGTTGACGGATCGATGACAGAGACCGTGTTGCTGTTCTGGTCGGCCGTATAGACCCGGTCCTGCGCCGGCGGCGCGGCCTGCGCTCCGACGGCGAGCAAGACGGCGAAAACGGTCGCGGACATGCGTGTGTGCATGATGTGTACCTCCTTCATTGGGATGGTGGACGGACGGGCGCCACGGCGGCGTGGCGGCGCAGCCAGGCCTGCATCAGCTGGATCTCGTTCTGCTGCTCGGTGATGATGGCTTGCGCCAGGTTTCGCAGTTCCGGATCGGTCGTGCGCAGCAACAGGGCCTTGGCCATGTCGATCGCGCCCTGGTGATGGGGAATCATCATGGCGACGAAGTCGTGCTCGGGGATGCCGTTGGACGGGGCACGGCGCATCCCCTCTTCCATCACCGCCATCGCGTCGTCCATCAGCGCGGCGAAGGGCTTGGCGGTGCTGGCCACGAAGACGCGCGCCGGCGCGCTGCCGTCGTTCTCCTGCTGACCGTGTCGATGCCCCTGCTGCGCGCAAGCGCTGCCGGCGAGCGCAGCGAGGCAAAGCAGGACCGTGAATCGGTGCCGGGATCGAATCATTGCTTGTCCTCCAGTTGATCGTGAACCGCGATGGCCACTTTCGCCAGCTCGCCCCTGCTCGCCCCGGCCGACAAGGCATAGCCGAATTTGCCGTCGATCCAGTAGAACACGCTCACCGGCCCTTCCTGTGCGAAGCGAAATCCGGTATCCCGGTTGCGCGACTGCTCGGTGGAGACATACAGGGTCAGCCGCTGTCCCGCAAGGTTGTGGTACATGAACTGGGCAACCGGTCCGCTCTGGCCGGGCAAGAGCCGGCCGCCGATCAGCTCGTAGCCGAGCTTGCCGAGCCGCGGCGGGCGGATCGGCGTATCCAGGCGCTTGGACAGCCAGCGGACCAGGTGTTCTTCCTGGTCGGCGCCTATCTCGACCGGATGACGCACGTCCGGGCTATAGACGACGTGGGCAATCGCGGCCTGGCGCGCGAGGCTGGCGGCCGAGCCGTGTGCTTCAATCCGGGCGCCGCCGTAGTCTGCCAGCGCGGGAGCGCCCATGGGGGAACCGCGCAGTGTCCACCCGCCGATCCCGCCGAGCAAGGCAATGGCCAGCGCGGCCGCGATGCGCCCGGCCGGACCGGCAACCCACAGCCTGCGCCGCGCGCCGGCACTGATCGCGGGCGGCACCGGTTCGTCGAGCACCGGGTCGAACAGGCGGCGCATTTCAATGTTCTGGTTGCGGTAGACGGCAAGGCGGGCCGCTTCTTCCGGCCTGGACGCGAGCCAGGCGTCGATCTCGGCCTGGCGCGCGGGCGGCAGCAAGCCGTCGACATAGGCTTGCAGGTCGGCTTCGGTGACTGGCAAGGGACTCATTTGACCACCTGCAGGGTTGCGGCCGGGCTCGCCCTGCCCTCCATTAATCTGCGCAATCTTTCGCGCCCGCGCGACAGGCGCGACATCACTGTCCCCAAAGGCAGGCCGAGGGCGCCGGCCACCTGATCGTAGGTCATTCCTTCCAACCCCACCAGCAGCAGGACTTCGCGCTGCTCGGCGGGCAGGAGGTTCAACGCGGTTTGCATGTCGCGCACCTCCAGGGCCGCAGTGTGCTTGTCGGCTTGTGCCGGATGGGGCGTGTCCTCGTCCAGCGCCGTTGTCTCCAGCCGCCGGCTGCGCAGCATGTCGACGTGCAGGTTGTGCATGATCCCGAACAGCCAGGCGCGCATGTCGCCATCGCGGCGCCAGTCCGCGATATGGTTCCAGGCGCGTTCGACGGTATCCTGGACCAGGTCGTCCGCATCGCTGCGCCCGCCAACCAGCGCCCGCGCGTAGCGGCGCAGCCGCGGGATGCAGGCGATCAGTTCAATTCCGGGATCGGGCATGGCGGGCAAAGGGCTGGTAGGCGGCGGTGCTCAGTTGGCAACCACATGCCAGACGTTCTTGAAGTTGTCGCCCTTGCGCTCGCCGGGCTTGGTGTCCTGGACAAACAGGTACAGGGGTTTGCCGTTCCAGGCCAACTGCTTTGCCCCATCGTCGCGGGTAATGACCGAATACGGCGCGGAGTAGGAAGCCGCCGTCGCCGGCACGGCCGGCCACAAGGCCGCACATGGCCCGGAACAGGCGCTCTTGCCGCTTCCCGGAACGTCCTTGTCGAAGGTATAGAGCGTCATGCCGCCCGCGTTGACCAGTACGCCGTCGGACGTCTTGACCGACGGCCCCTGCGCCGATGCGCAGGCGGAAAGGATCAAGGCGGCGAGCATTGCGGCGGATGCAGTGCGAAGCAGGTACATGGCAGTCTCCTCTTGTTGGTGTGGACACTGAGGTATACGCACGCGATCCGCAAACTATTCCCGCTCCCGTGAATATTTTTACGCCGTTGATGCAGAAAACTGCATGGGTACCGGCTTCAGGTTCTCAAAGACTGAAACCGGAACCAACACCCGCGTGGTATCACCGCGAAACGCGCCTGAGGATATCGTAGACCATATTGATCGTACGGTGTCGAACCCGGCTTGCACAGGCACCGAGCGGCCGGTCCGAATGGAGCAGATGGCAGGGATGGAAGCGCCACCGCCGGGTTCCGATGCTGACGCCTGAACTGCGCCGGTTGGTTCCCTTCCTTCGGCGGGCAACGATTTATCCCGGGATGCCCCGTACACACCCCGCGGCAAGATCCGTATTGGGGCCACATTCTCGAGGATCCAGAACAAGCGACCCGCAGCTCTCACAGACGGGTCGCGTCCGCATCAGTTGGTGCTCATGCCGGCGGTTTTCACCACGCTCGCCCAGCGCGAGATTTCCGAGCGTACGCGCTCGGCGGTCTCCGCCGGCGTGGTATACACGGGATCGGCGCCCTGCTCCGCGAATTTCTGCTTGACCTCCGGCAGTTCCAGGATCTGCGCGATTTCCTTGTTCAGGCGGTCGATGATAGGCGCGGGCGTGCCGGCAGGCGCGAGCAGGCCGTAGATCGTCGCGACCTCGAAATTATTGATTCCCACTTCGCTGGCCGTCGGCACATCCTTCATCGCAGGCGTCCTTTCCTTCCGGGCCGTCATCAAGGGGGTCAATTTGCCCGACTTCAGCTGCGGATACACCACGGCGCCGACCTCGAAGGTGACCGGAACCTGCCCAGAGACGACGTCGGTGATCGCGGGGCCGCTCCCCTTGTAACCGACGTGCATCATCTTGGTGCCGGTGAGCTGCTGGAAGTACTCGCCGGCCAGGTGCTGGGTCGAACCGACCCCGGCCGACGCATAGGCGATCTGCCCCGGCCGCTGCTTGACGTACTCGATGAACTCGCTGGCCGACTTGACCGGCAGCGACTTGTTGACGACCAGCGTGACCGGCATCGAGCTCAGGTAGCTGATCGGCGTGAAGCTCTTCGTCAGGTCGTAGCGGATGGTCGCGCTCTGAAGCGTCATGTTGACCGCATGCGCGACGACTGCGCCGGCCAGGATGGTGTAGCCGTCATTCTTTGCCCGCGCGACGTAATCCGCGCCGATGTTGCCGCCGGCGCCAGCCTTGTTTTCCACGACCACCGGCTGCTTGAGCCGCTCCGACAGGTGCTGGGCGACGATTCGCGTAATGATGTCGGTACCGCCGCCGGGGGCGAAGGGTACGATCAGGGTGATGGGCCTGGACGGATAGTTCTGCGCCTGTGCCTGGGCCGGCATTGCCACGCACGATGCTGCTGCCACTGCTGCCACTACGGGTACGAAGGGATATTTCATGGCTGTCTCCTGAAGTATTCAACGCCGCACACCCGACCTGAATGCCTGTGCTGTCGGCGCATCCGGTTTCCAGCGCCACGATCTGCGTGTGGTCGCCCCATTCTCCTTGAATAGCGCCCTTGCTAGGTCCTGCGGGCGAATGACTCACTCAAGTCCCAATATTTAGGAAATGCATCCCAAGTTTTGGTTTACAAATCATGGCACGCTGGGCATACTAGGGTCAAGCAAAAAAACAAGCGGCGCCGGCCATCTGTTGCCAGCCGGTCGCGAAGCAGCCCCACCGTCGCCGTCCCATGCAGGCCGCGAACGGGTTATAGTCCCGATTTTTCAGGATGACGCGATGGACAAGACACTATTGAAAGGCCTGGCCGTGCTGGAAGCGGTCGCCGGCAACGACGGGCCGCCGCGGACCATTGACGAGCTCGCAGCCCAGTTGGAGCTTACCCGCAGCAACGTGCACCGTACCTTGCAAACCCTTGCGCACGCGGGCTATGTCATCCGGGACGAGGTCAGCGGCAACTACCGCGGGACGCTGCGCATGTTCGAACTCGGTGCGCGCCAGGTCGCCCGGTTCGATGTGCGCAAGTATGCGCCGCCCTTCATGCGCCTGCTGGCCGAACAGACCGGCGAGACCGTGCACCTGTCGGTACTCGACGGGATCGATGTGATCTACCTCGACAAGATCGACAGCCCCCAGCCGATCCGCGCCTACACCGCCGTCGGTGGGCGCGCGCCGGCCTATGCAGTGGCCACCGGCAAGGCCTTGCTGGCCGTCCAGCCGGACGGCTACCTGGCCCGCCATGAATCAAGCATCCAGCGCCATACTCCGGCCACCCTGGCGTCTCTGCCAGCGCTGAAGGAAGAGATGCAGAAGATCCTGCGCCTCGGTTACGCACTCAACCGCGGCGAATGGCGCGAGAGCGTCGGCGGCGTGGCCGTCGCCATCTTCGACGCGCTGGATCAGCCCATCGCCGCGCTGGGCATTTCCGGTCCGATGGAACGCCTGACCCCGAAGCGGATGGAGGAACTGGCGCCCCTGGTGCGCAAATATGCGGCGGAAGTATCGCGGGCCATGGGCTATCGCAACAGCGACTTCAGGCAGACGGCCTGACAGCCGGGGACGGCGCGGTTCACCGGCACCAATTTTTCGGACGATCCACCATTGGAGACATGAGATGAGTTCCGGTTACATCAGCAAGTCAAAGCAGATTTCGCTCGTGGAGTTGGTCAGCCGCGTACCGAATGGATCCTCGCTGGCCCTGGGGGGCAGCTTCCTGCATCGCGGGCCGTTCTCTTTCGTGCGCGAACTGATCCGCCAGGGCAAGCGCGACCTCGAGATCATCAAGCAGTCGCCGGGCTACGACATCGATATCTTGTGCCGGGCAGGCGCCGTCCGCAAGCTGCGCGCCGGGATCGTCGCCATGGAAGGCAACTTCGGCCTGGCACAGGGCTACCGCCGGGCCGTGGAAGACCGGCAGATCGAGCTGGAAGAGCATGCGTGCATGAGCCTGACCGCCGGCTTGCGCGCGGCGGCGTTCGGCGTTCCCTTCCAGCCTTGCGGCGGCCTGCACGGCAGCGATTTTCCGGTGCTGAACGGATGGCACTGCATGGACGACCCCTACGGAAGCGGCGAGAAAACCTGGGTGATCCCCGCGATCCAGCCGGACTATGCGGTGATCCATGCCAGCGAGGTGGATCCGGCAGGCAATGTGCGCATTTACGGAACCTACAACTGGGACCGCATCATGAGCCGCGCCGCGAAAAGCGTGCTGGTCATCGCCGAGCGCGTGGTGCCGGCCGAGACCTTCAAGGCGCAGCCGGAAATGACCGTCATTCCTTATTTCATGGTGGAGGCCTTCGCCGTTGTTCCGAATGGCGCGTGGCCGGGATCCTGCTGGCCCCAGTATGAAATCGACTACCCGGAGGTAGAGCGCTATGTCGCCTCCGACCGGGCCGGAATGCAGGAACACATCGACAACGCCCCGGAAGCGAAGGAGCCCGCCCATGTCTGAGCAATGGAGTCCGTTTTCCTATATCGTCACCAACCTGGCGCGCTTCATCCGCCCCGACGAGATCACTTTCAGCGGAGTCAATTCCACCTTGCCCATGCTTGGCTGCCTGGTCGCCAAGCGCGCCTATGACTGGGACTTCATCTACATCAATGTCGCGGGCGGAGTCGATCCGGAAGTGGATGCCGTCCCCTTGTCCAGCTCCGATCCGGTGCTGGCGAAGGGTTCGCCGGCGATTTTTGCCAACGAGGATTTCTACGACCTGTGCACCCGCGGACGTATGGACCTGACCTTCCTCGGCGCCGCGCAGATCGACGGCGAAGGATGCGTCAACAATTCCTGCATCGGCGACTGGCACCAGCCCAAAGTGCGGCTCCCCGGGGGCGGCGGCGGCGCGGTGATGCTGCCCACTGCCAGGCGCGCGGTCACCTGGCGCACCGAGCATTCGCGCCGCACCCTGGTTTCCAAGCTCGACTTCGTGACCTCTGCCGGCGGCATGCACGGCGTCGTCACCCCGATCGCGGTCTTCGTCCTGCGTGAGGGACGGCTCGCACTGCAATCCTGGCATCCGGAATCGAGCCTGGCGGAGGTGCGCGACCGCACCGGTTTCAGTTTCGACGCTACCGGTGCCACGCCCACCCCACCGCCGACCGATCGGGAGCGGGCGGCGCTCGCCGCACTCGATCCGGCCGGCCAGTTCGAACGGGACGCCGCCATCCAGCTGAGGTAAACCATGGACCAGACTTGTACTTCCCTTTCCCTTGCATGGCGCAGCGCCTGGACCCAAGCCGGCATCGCCGGCCGGACCGCGCTCACAGGCCCGGAGAGCAGCCTGAGCTATGCCGAGCTACATGACCGCGTCAGCCGCTTCGCCGGCGGGCTGCATGCGCTGGGCGTACGGCGCGGCGACCTGGTCGGGCTCGACCTGGAACGCTCGATCGACGGCGTCGTGGCCATGCTCGGCTGCATCTGCGCCGGCGCCTGTCCCTGCCCGCTGGAGCCGCGCCTCCCGCCGGAACAGGTGCGCGAGCGGGTAGAGTCGGTCGGCCTGCACTGGCTGCTGGTGGAGGCGGTACGCCAGCCTGAACTCGCCGGCGTGCTCGCCGCGCCCGCGCAGGTGCTCACCCCGTCGCAAGTCGCCGCTCGGCAGCAGGCGTACTGGGACGAGGAGGCGGCCAATGACAGTCCTGCCCTGCTGCTCTTTACCTCAGGCAGTACCGGCAAGCCCAAGGGCGTCCTGCTCACGCACCACAACATCCTGAATAACGCGCGGGGCGTCGCGCTGCATACGGAACTCTCGCGTGAAGACCGCTTGCTGCACGTGATGCCGCTGCACCACACGAACGCGGTCAACAACCAGTTGTTCACGCCTTTCCTGTATGGTGCGGCCGTGATCCTGGCAGGCCGCTTCAAGGCTGACGACATGCCGGGCTTGCTGGAGCAGCACCGGCCCACGATCATCACGGGGGTGCCGACCATGTACGCCCGCATGCTGGAATTGCCGTTTTCTCCCGGCAGCCTGGCAGCGCTGCGCTTTGCGCGCTGCGGGTCGGCGCCGATCACGGTCGACCTGCACCAGCGCATCGAAGCCAAGCTCGGTTGCGAACTGCTCGTGTCCTACGGCTTGTCGGAAGCAACCTGCACCAGCACGATGAATCCTGTCGGCCGGCGCAGGCTCGGCACGGTCGGCACGGTCCTGGCCGGGCAAAGCGTGGTCCTGATCGGTGCGAACGGCCAGCCGGCAGCCGCCGGCCAGGAGGGGGAAGTCTGCGTGGGCGGCGACAGCGTGATGGCCGGCTACCTTGGTGCGGACCCACAGGCGGCGGACCGCGCGGTGCGGGACGGACTGCTGCGAACGGGCGATCTCGGCCGCTTCGACGACGAGGGCTACCTGTCGATTACCGGCCGCATCAAGGAAGTGATCATCCGCGGGGGCGAAAACCTCTCGCCGGCGCTGATCGAAAACGCCATCGCTGCCCACCCCGACGTCGCGGCCTGCTGCGTCGTCGGCCAGGCCGATGCCGACCTCGGCGAAGTACCCGTGGCCTTCGTGGTGGCGGCGGGACAGCGGCAGCCAAGCGAACAGGCCATCGTCGAGACGGTAGCCGCGCGCCTGTCCAGGATCTACCGTCCCCAGGCTGTCCACTTCGTGGCGGCGCTTCCCGAGAACAGCGTCGGCAAGGTCGACCGCAAGGCGGTCGCCGCGCTGCTCAAGAACCAGTCCATCGCCGCCTGAAAGCAGGCCCTGCGGTCCGCCGGAGGGCCTGCGCAATGAAGCGGCAAACAGCGATGACAAAAGCAAAGGGCGTGCAGTGCACGCCCTTCTTCCGCTACTCCCCTGCTCAGGATTGCGTGCGATAGCGGCGCAGCCGCTCCTTGAGACCCGGCACGCTTGCCGACCGCACCAGTTCCGCCAAGTCCGCTTCCCTGGTGTCCGGCACGGTCACCCGCAGCAGGGCGGCGGTCGCCTCCGCCGACAAGCTGGCAGCTGCATCGGCCGCCGCCTGGACCAGTGCGGGCCAGGTGTCCTGCTCGCCGTTCTGCTGGATGAAGCCCATTGCAGACGCCTCGTCCGCCGTGAAATTCGTGGAGCGCGCCAGCACCTCGCGCGCCTTGTCCGTGCCGATTCGCTGGACCAGCCGGCGCGTGCCCAGCACTAGTCCGAAGCGCAGGCCAGGCATGCGGAACTGGCTGCCGGCCGCGGCCACCCGCATGTTGCAGGCGCAGATCAGGTCTACCCCGGCGCCGAAGTTCTTCCCGTGTGCCAGCGCCATGGTCTGGAAAGGCGCGTGATAGACCGCCTGCAGCAACTGCTCGACCCGGATGAAGCGCAGGACGAGGTCGCCCTCGGACTGCGCTTCATAGTCGCCGAGGTCGAATCCAGCGCTGAAGTTGCGCCCCGCCCCCTGCAGTACCAGCAGGCGGGTGCCGTCGTGGCAGCTCTGCTGCACCACGGCCAGCAGTGCCTCGACCAGTTCGGGATTGAAGGCGTTCAGCTTGTCGGGACGGTTGAGTGTCACGCAGGTGATTCCGTCCTCGCGGCTTACCAGCAGCGTGTCGGTCCCGCCCTCCTGCAGCCCGGCCGGGGCGGCGGCGTTCATGCAGTCACCTTCTCGGGCTGGGCCTGCGCGGGCACGGTGGCAAGCCCGGCCAGGACATCGTCCGTGTCGGCGCCCAAGGCTGGCGGGCTGCGATAGATCGGCAGGCCGCGCCCGCTCAGGCGCAAGGGCGACGCGAAGGTGCGGGTGCGGCCGCCGGTCGGCAGGTCGATCTCCTGCACCCATTCCATCGCCTTGACCTGCGGATCGGCCAGCACCTGCGAATAGGTATTGATGGGTGTGCACGGCACGCCGGCTCCCGCGAAGCGTGCGATCAGCTCCTCGCATGTCAGGTCGGCGAATTCCGCTTCCAGGATGTCCTTGAGCGCGACCTGGTTTGCCGCGCGCAGCGCGGTACTGCCAAAGCGGGCATCGTCCGCCAGGTCGAGCCGCCCGATCTGCGCACAGGTGATCCGCCACAGGTTGTCATTGCCTGCCGCCATCGCAAAATAGCCGTCCTTCGCACGGAAGGCTTGGTAGGGTGCATTGCGCGGATGGGCCGAACCCAGTTTCTGGGGGTCGCTTCCCTTGCCGAAGAATTCGCTGGTCTGGAGCGCGGCGATGCCCAGGCTCGATCCCAGCATCGAGACATCGATGTGCTCGCCGCGCTGGCCGGCCCGCACCTTGTTCAAGACCGAGCTGACGCCAAAGGCGGCATACAGGCCTGCGGCAAAGTCGGACAAGGGAACGCCGCATTTGACGGGCGCCCCCCCCGGCTCGCCCGTCACGCTCATGATGCCGCTCATGGCCTGCATCGTGAGGTCGAAGCCGCCTTCCTGGGAACGCGGGCCGGACTGGCCGTAGGCCGAGATCGAACAGTAGATCAATGCGGGCTTAAGCGCGCTGAGCGTCTCGTAGTCGAGCCCCAGCCGCTTCATGACGCCGGGCCGGTTGTTCTCGATGACGACATCGGCCGACAGGATCAGGTCCCGTGCGCGCTTCACATCTTGTTCGCTCTTGAGGTTCAAAGCGATCGAACGTTTGTTGCGATTGAGCGAAGCAAAGTTCTCGCTAAACCCCTGGTTCAGCGGCGGCCACTGCCGGAGGCTGTCCCCGCCCTCCGGATGCTCCACCTTGATCACGTCGGCGCCCATGTCGGCAAGCAGCATTCCGCAAAATGGGCCCGCGGCAACCTGGCAGAATTCGATGACCTTCACACCTTGTAACGGCAGCATATCGTTTCCTCTTCGAATGGCGTTGATGATGAGTTGCGGGAACGGTAGCGTTCCTGCTTCTGCGGCCCCGTCGACATTGCTGGTTCTGGTCTGGTCCGACCGGGATCGCCCAGCAGCGATCTGGTGCCGAAATCGGTTGCGCTTGATCAGAGTATGCAGCGGGACGCCGGCTTTGTCCAACATATTTTAGGAATCGAGTCCCAATATTTAGGACTCAAGGAGGCGCGGATCGGTCGAGGGAAACCCCGCAACAAGCGATATGAACTTACTGCACGGCCACCCGATGCGGGAGACAAGGACGGTGAAAGGGAGCCGCGGAAAGCGTGAGGCTCGGACACGGAGGCTGGTCGAGTGATCCGAGGGCGGCAACCAGCGGCTTACAGCCCTTCCAACCGGTAAAATTGAGCGCATTGCGGCTCAGGTGCAGACGCAAGTCTGGATGTGTGCTTGCGGATAGACTGCCTTGATCGCTTCCGGGAACCCGCGCAGCCATCGACGACGGGAATCAGGACACCGTTCAGGCCACGTTGTTTCGCCTGATGCCGACCTTGGGATTTCGGTTCAACAGGAATCAGTCAGGCGATCTCGGTTTCTTTGGCTTTTGGGTGCTCATTGCTTCGGTCATGGATCGTCCCTTTCGGTATTATTTCATGGCTCCAGCAACACAAAAATTCTGACAGACTCGGCTATGCAGCTCGCTGGCGCGCCTCGATGGCGACGATCACAGCAGCGAGCCGTTCCAGCCAGTCCGAGCAGATTCCAAAACAAAAAACCCGCAGCTCTCACAGAGCTGCGGGTTTCTCGATTGTCAAAGGTTCCCCTTAACAATTGTTCTGGCGGAGGCGGTGGGATTCGAACCCACGATACAGGTTTAAGCCCGTATGCTTCCTTAGCAGGGAAGTGCCTTCGGCCACTCGGCCACGCCTCCAATCAGTTCCGACTTGTCAGTCAGCGCTGAGTGCACGCATCTTAAGGGCTGGTGCGTCTTGCGTCAAGGACGCACGCCCAAAATTTTGAAAATTGTTAAGCTTGCTCGAGGTTAAATGCTTTATGGAGAGCACGCACTGCCAGCTCCATGTATTTCTCGTCGATCAGCACCGAAATCTTGATCTCGGAGGTCGAAATCATGAGGATGTTGATGCCCTCTTCCGACAGGGTGCGGAACATCTGCGAAGCGACGCCCACGTGGCTGCGCATGCCCACGCCCACGGCCGAGACCTTCGACACTTTCGCGTCGCCGCTCACACTGGCCGCGCCCAGCGATTGCTTCTCGCCTTCCAGCACGTTCATCGCCTTGACATAGTCGTTGCGCGAGACCGTGAAGGTGAAGTCGGTCTTACCGTCCACCGACTGGTTCTGTATGATCATGTCGACCTCGATGTTGGCATCGGCGATCGGGCCCAGGATGTGGAAGGCGACGCCCGGCTTGTCCGGTACGCCCAGGACGGTGATCTTGGCTTCATCGCGATTGAAGGCGATGCCGGAGATGACGGCTTGTTCCATGTTGCTCTCTTCCTCAAACGAAATCAGGGTACCGGAGCTGGCTTCTTCGGCCAGGTCCATCAGGGGGTCGGTCAGCGACGACAGCACGCGCGTCGGGACCTGGTAGTTGCCGGCGAATTCCACCGAACGGGTCTGCAGCACCTTCGAGCCCAGCGAGGCCAGCTCCAGCATTTCCTCGAAGGTGATCTTCGAGAGGCGGCGCGCTTCGGTCACCACGCGCGGATCGGTCGTGTAGACGCCGTCCACGTCAGTGTAGATCAGGCATTCGTCCGCCTTCAGCGCGGCCGCGATCGCCACCGCCGAGGTGTCCGAACCGCCGCGGCCCAGGGTCGAGATGTTGCCATCCTCGTCCATGCCCTGGAAACCCGTGATGATCACGATCTTGCCCGATTCAAGGTCGCCGCGCACGCGGGTGTCGTCGATCGACTGGATGCGCGCCTTGGTGAAGGCGGAGTCGGTGCGGATGCCCGCCTGCCAGCCGGTGTACGAGACTGCGTCCTTGCCGATCGCCAGCAGCGCCATCGCCAGCAGGCCGACCGAGACCTGCTCGCCGGTCGAGGCAATCATGTCCAGTTCACGCGGGTCCGGTTGCGGCATGATTTCCTTGGCCAGCGCAATCAGGCGGTTGGTCTCGCCCGACATCGCGGACGGAACGACAACGATTTGGTGACCTGCGTCATGCCACTTGGCCACGCGGGCCGCGACATTCTTGATGCGGTCCGTCGAGCCCATCGACGTTCCGCCATACTTGTGGACAATTAAAGCCATATCGGGAAGGGTTCCAGCTTGTAGAAAGATCAAAGGGGACCCTTACTCTAGCATGCTGCAACGCGTCATCACAAGGCTCGGCAAGCTAAAAAGCTATACGAAAAGAAAATAAAGTAATACCGTTTTCGCATAGAAATTTGTCTATACATTAGGCAGGCTTGGTCTCCCACCTCAGGGCGAGCAATGGCGCCCCCTCCCTTCCGAAATGATGGCAGTCCATCCCGATCCCCGCCGCATACAGCAGGTCGAATCCCCGCTTCACCACGGGCAGGCGCTCGCGCTCCCAGGCGGGAACGCCGAGCGACTGGAAGTGGGCCTTCAGGCTGCGGGTCGGCCTGTTGGCGGCCGGCTTGAGGCGCTCGCCGCCCTGGCGGAAGTCGATGGTGAGTGCCTGGCTGCGCAGCCAGGCGGCGTCGAAGCCCTGCGGGGCCGGCTCGAAGTGCAGCACGCCGCCATAGGCCGGGAAAGCGATCGAGGCCTGGCCGGCCCAGCGGAAGGACTCGCCTTCGTGGTGGAGCACGCCGATGTCGTCCGGGTCGCGCATGCCGTCCAGGTCGGGCAGGCGCGGCGTGATGTGCAGCTTGCCGCGATGGCGGCGGATGTGGCAGCCCGGATGGGTCAGCTTCAGCTGCGCGTCCTCGCGCGCCGAGAACAGCTGGGCCACCATCTCGCCCAGCCAGGCGGTCGAGGGCATGGCCAGGCCGCGCACAGTGAACAGGTGGCGCAGCAGATTGTGGATGCGGTCCCGGCTCAGCCCCGCGATGCGGGCCAGGTCGAGCGCGTCGCCGTCGAGGCTGGCGGCCAGGTCCTGGGCGGCCAGCTCGTCGAGCAGGCGCTGGGCCGAGGCCGCATGCGCCGCGCTGCGGGCGATGCGCTCCTGGAAGCCCGGGAAGCCGGATGCCAGCGCCGGCATGACCTGGTGGCGCAAGGCGTTGCGGGCATAGCGCGGATCGCGGTTCGATTCGTCCTCGACCCAGGCCAGCCCCTGCCCACCGGCATAGGCTTCCAGCGCCACCCTGGCCTGCGAGAGCAGCGGACGCGCCATCACCAGCGCCTCGCTCCCCAGCAGGCCGGGCGCGCGGTTGGCGCCATCCATGCCGGACAGGCCGGCCGGGCCGGAGCCGCGCAGCAGCTGCAGCAGCACGGTCTCGGCCTGGTCGTCGAGATGGTGGGCGGTCAGCAGGACGCCGGCGCCATGTTCCCGGCACATCTCGCCCAGCGCCGCATAGCGCAGGCGGCGTGCCGCGGCCTCGGTACCGGATTTGTCCTTGGGGATGCTGACGCGGCGGAAGTCGAACGCGATGCCGAGTTCCGCGCAAACGCGCTCGCAGTGCGCGAGCCAGTCGTCGGCGTGGGGGCTGAGTCCGTGGTGGACGTGGAATGCGTGCAGCGGCAGGCCCTCTTCCCGCGCCCAGGCATGGGCGAGGCGCAGCAGGACCATGGAATCGAGTCCGCCGCTGAGGGCTACTGCCGGGGAAGTCAGGGGATACTGCGTGCGCAGGCCGTGCATGGCCTGCGCAAATGCGGCCGGGAGAGCCCCGGCGTGGGAACGACTCACTCTTCGCGCGGCAGGGTTTCCTTGAACTTGCCGTAGGCCATCAGCTTCTGGTGACGGGCTTCGAGCAGGTCCTTGGTCTTCATGCCCTGGAACTGGCGCAGGGTGTCGGCCAGGGCGCGCTTGAGCATCTGCGCCATCTGTGCCGGGTCGCGGTGGGCGCCGCCCAGCGGCTCGTTGACGATCTTGTCGATCAGGCCGATGGCCTTCAGGCGGTGCGCGGTCAGGCCCAGGGCGTCGGCCGCATCGGCGGCGCGTTCCGAGGTCTTCCACAGGATCGAGGCGCAGCCTTCCGGCGAGATCACCGAATAGGTCGAATATTGCAGCATCAGCACCGCGTCGCCGACGGCGATCGCCAGCGCGCCGCCCGAACCGCCTTCGCCGATGATGGTGGCGATCAGCGGCACTTTCAGCTCGGCCATGACGTACAGGTTGTGGCCGATCGCTTCCGACTGGCCGCGCTCTTCCGCGTCGATGCCCGGGAAGGCGCCCGGGGTATCCACGAAGGTGAAGATCGGCAGGCCGAATTTCTCGGCCAGCTTCATCAGGCGCATGGCCTTGCGGTAGCCTTCCGGACGCGGCATGCCGAAGTTGCGCATCGCGCGCTCCTTGGTGTCGCGGCCTTTCTGGTGGCCGATCACCATGCAGGGCTGGCCGTTGAAACGGGCCAGGCCGCCGATGATCGACTGGTCGTCCGCGAAAGTGCGGTCGCCGTGCAGTTCATGGAAGTCGGTGAAGATCGCGTTCACGTAGTCCATGGTATACGGACGCTGCGGGTGGCGCGCGATCTGCGAGACTTGCCATGGGGTCAGCTTGGCGTAGATGTCCTTGGTCAGCTGCTGGCTCTTCTTGGCCAGGCGGTCGATCTCTTCGGAGATGTCGACGGCGGAATCGTCTTGCACGAAGCGCAGCTCTTCAATCTTGGAATCCAGCTCGGCGATTGGCTGCTCAAAATTGAGGAAAGTTGTTTTAGTCATTGTACCTCCGGATTGTTTCGTGGCCGCAGCGTTTCCGTGCGCGCGGCAAGCTTGGGCGCTATTTTACCGTACCCGACCCAGCACCATGCAACGGCGCTGGGTCCAGGCTGCGCCATAAATACCATGTAGCAACTGTTCGCCAGGGCTCCCAATTGGCCGACACCTCGCGCGCATCGCTGCGCGACACCGGTTCGCCCGAGAAGTAATTCTGGCTGATGCCCTGGATCAGGCCGGGGTCGTCGAGGGGCAGGACGTTCGGCCGGAGCAGATTAAATATCAAAAACATCTCCGCTGTCCAGCGCGTAATGCCGCGGATCCGGACCAGCTCGGCGATCACGGCCTCGTCGTCCATCTGCGACCAGAGGTCGGCATGGACCCGCTTGGCCTTGAAATGGTCGGCCAGGTCGAGGATGTATTCGGTCTTGCGCTTGGACAGGCCGCATCCGGCCAGCTCGGCCGCGCCCACCTTGATCACCTGGCTGGGCGAGAGTTTCGGACACAGGACGAGCAGCTTGTCCCAGGCCGCGTCGGCGGCCTTGGTCGTCACCTGCTGGCCGACGATCGAACGGGCCAGCGTGGTGAAGGGGTCGGGATGGCCGCGCAGGTGGAGGTCGCCGAACTGGGGAATCAGCTTGTTCATGATGCGGTCGCGCTGCATCAGCGCCAGCTTGGCTTCGGCCCAGTAGGCGGGCACCGACAGCATGTCGGAAACCGCCGACCCCGAGTCGGCAACGGCAGCCCCCGGCGCGGCCACGCCCACCTTGTCCTTGTTCGCTGCCATTACGCGCGGCGCCAGCCCGTTCCGTCCGGCTTGTCTTCCAGGATGATCCCGGCAGCAGTCAGTTCGGCGCGGATCTTGTCCGCTTCAGCAAAGTTGCGCGCCTTCTTGGCGTCGGCGCGGCGGGCGATGGCGTCCAGGATGGCGGCTTCGTCGAGGCCGCCCTCTTCCTGGCCGCCCGATTGCAGGAAGGCCTGGGGCGAACGCTCCAGCAGGCCCAGCACGCCGGCCAGGGCCTTCAGCTGGCGCGCAGTCTCGACGGATTTAGTGCGGTTGACTTCGCTCGCCAGGTCGAACAGTTCGGCCACGGCCAGCGGGGTGTTGAAGTCGTCGTCCATGGCTTCGCGGAAGCGCAGGGCGTGGGCTTCATCCCAATTCACGGCCACGGCGTCGACGCCCAGGTCGACATCGGCCAGCGCCGTGTACAGGCGGCTCAGCGCGCCCTTGGCGTCGTCGATGTGGACGTCGGAATAGTTCAGCGGGCTGCGGTAGTGGGCGCGCAGGATGAAGAAGCGGACCACTTCGGCGTCGTACTTCTTGAGCACGTCGCGGATGGTGAAGAAGTTGCCCAGCGATTTGGACATCTTCTCGTTATCCACGCGCACGAAACCGTTGTGGATCCAGTAGTTGACCATGGTGCCGCCGAAGGCGCCTTCGGACTGGGCGATCTCGTTCTCGTGGTGCGGGAATTGCAGGTCGGCGCCGCCGCCGTGGATGTCGAAGTGTTCGCCCAGGGTGGCGCAGGACATGGCCGAGCACTCGATGTGCCAGCCCGGACGGCCCCTGCCCCATTTCGAGTCCCATTTGGCTTCCTCGGGCTCGGATTCCTTGGCGGCCTTCCACAGCACGAAGTCGAGCGGGTCGCGCTTGCCGCCGCTGACGTCGACGCGCTCGCCGGCGCGCAGGTCGTCCAGCGACTTGCCGGACAGCTTGCCGTAGCCGTCGAAGCCGCGCACGGCGTAGTTGACGTCGCCGTCCTCGCTCTTGTAGGCCAGGCCTTTCTGCTCGAGCCTGTCGATGATGTCCAGCATCTGCGGCACGTACTCGGTGGCGTGCGGCACCACGGTCGGCGGCAGGATGCCCAGCGCGGCCGTGTCTTCATCCATGTATTGCTCGAAGCGCGAGGTCAGCGAGCCGATGGTCTCGTTGTTCTCGACCGCGCGCTTGATGATCTTGTCATCGATGTCAGTAATGTTGCGCACATAGTTGACGTCGTAGCCGGAAGCGCGCAGCCAGCGGTACACGACGTCGAAAGCCATCATCATCCGCGCGTGGCCCACGTGGCAGTAATCGTAGATGGTCATGCCGCACACGTACATGCCGACCTTGCCCGCGACTTTGGGCACGAACACTTGCTTGTCACGCGCGAGCGTGTTGTAAATCTTGAGTTGGCTCATTGAATACTGGTTCCGGGAGGAAGACGGACCGGCAAAGCAATAGCCGCCATGGGCAGCTGCCTGGCGGCCATCGTCGGGTTCGTCTGAATCCTCGGTGTTGTTCTTATTTGATAGAATGGGTCGTTCTGCGCAAAGTATAGCATTGATAAAATCCCGTCTGGCCGCATATGGCCCAGCTTTATTTTCGGGTAAACCCTTGACAGCACTTTGCGCCATGTCCACCAGAGGAAGCCAGATGACCACGTTGAAGACGTCCCGCCGTTCCATGCTCGCCAGTTTCGCCGCCGCTGCCGCTTCCTTGCTCCTGAGCGGCGCGGCCCTTGCCGCCGACCTGCCCCAGGTCGCGATCAAGACCAGCATGGGCGAGATCGTCGTCGAACTCGACCAGGAAAAAGCCCCCAAGACGGTCGCCAATTTCCTGGCCTACGTGAAGTCGGGCTTTTACAAGGGGACGATCTTCCACCGCGTGATCGACGGCTTCATGATCCAGGGCGGCGGCATGAACGAAAAGTTCGAAGGCCGCCAGACCCGCAAGCCGGTCAAGAACGAGTCAAGCAACGGCTTGTCGAACCAGCCGTACACGATCTCGATGGCGCGCGAGAACCATCCCGACACCGCGACCTCGCAGTTCTTCATCAACGTGGCCGACAATTCCGGCATCGATTACCCGAACGTGGGCGGCTCCGGCTACACCGTGTTCGGCAAGGTCGTGAAAGGCCAGGAAGTGGTCGACAAGATCAAGGCCGTGGTCGTGGACGACGTGCGCGGCATGGAAAACGTCCCAGTCACGCCGATCTTCATTAAGTCCGCCACCCTCCTCAAGGGCGACAAGCTTGTAAAATAGCGCGCACCGAAGGACTCTTTAACAATAACCAACTGAACAGGACACTCTCATGACCACCTTACTCATGACCACGAACAAGGGCAACATCACCATCGAACTGGACGATGAGAAAGCACCGAAGACCGTTGCCAACTTCCTGGACTACGTGAACAAGGGCCACTTCACCAACACCATCTTCCACCGCGTGATCAAGGACTTCATGATCCAGGGCGGCGGCTTCGAGCCGGGCATGAAGCAAAAGGCCACCGACGCGACCGTCGAGAACGAAGCCAAGAACGGCCTGAAGAACGACAAGTACACCCTTGCCATGGCCCGCACCTCGGCGCCGCACTCGGCATCGGCCCAGTTCTTCATCAACACCAAGGACAACGGCTTCCTGAACTACCCGGGCCAGGACGGCTGGGGCTATGCCGTGTTCGGCAAGGTGACTTCGGGCCAGGACGTGGTGGATGAGATCAACAACGTCAAGACCACCCGCAGCGGCATGCACTCGGACGTGCCGGTCGATCCGGTCGTCATCGAGAAGGTCGAAGTCGTCTGATGCCGGCCGCGAACCCGCGCAGGCACCAGCTGCACCTGTCGATCCAATGACGATGCCCGCGCGCCCAGCGGCCACCCCGTGCGCGCTGTTTATCTCCGACCTGCATTTGCAGGAGTCGCACCCGCGCACGGCCGAAGCGTTCTACCGCTTCATGGCCGGGCCGGCGCTGCGCGCCGAGCGGCTTTACCTGCTCGGCGACATCTTCGAATACTGGGCCGGCGACGACGATCTTGCCGAACCCTTCCACCAGCAGGTCATTACCGCCATCCGCGCTGTCGCGGATGCCGGTGTCGCCGTCTATTGGCTGGCTGGCAACCGGGACTTCCTGGTCGGCGGCGGTTTCGCCGAGGCCGCGGGATTGACGCTGGCGCAGGAACCGCATGTGATCGAAGCCGGCGGACGCCGCATCGCGCTCGTGCATGGCGACGCGCAATGCACCCTCGACACCAAGTACATGGCCTTCCGCGCCCAGGTGCGCGACCCGGCCTGGCAACGGCAGTTCCTGGGCATGCCGCTGGCGCAGCGCAAGGCGATCATCGCCGGGCTGCGCGAAGGCAGCCGCGAGGCGCATGCCGGCAAGTCCTATGAAATCATGGATGTGACGCCGGAAGCGGTGCAGGACTTGTTCGACCGGGCCGATGCCTCCGTCATCATCCACGGGCATACGCACCGTCCGGCCGTGCACGATACGGACGGCAGGCTGCGCTACGTGCTGCCCGACTGGGAGCTCGATGCGGAGCCGGTGCGCGGTGGATGGATCGCGCTGGCCGCGGATGGTGCGATCACGCGGCACGACCTGTCCGAGCTCTGAGACTCGGCACACCAGTCGCCCGCAACGCCGGCACGTCGCACCGGCCTTCGCCGGTGCGACGGTTTTACTGCTAAGGACCAAAATAAGCCGGTTTGGCGCTAACGCACTTCGTCCAGCAGTTGCGGATGCGCACCCAGCAGCCGCAGGATCTTGACCAGGGCCGCAGGCGCCTCCGCCTGCCCATCCTCGAAGCGGGCGAACTCTCCGGGCTCGTCGGCAAACAGCTCATCGGCCTTCTGCTGGCTCAGCCCCAGCTTCTTCCTCAGGTTCCGGATATCCTGCCCCGCCTCCAGGTCGACCTGCTTGCGGAAGGCCTTGATCAGCTCGCCATAATGCTCTTCCTCGCCCCGCGTGCAGACCACCTCGCGGCAACCTGAACAGTAATCCGCGACCACGTCCGGAATCGTCGTGCTCTTTCCCTTGTAGGTATAGACCATGTCCCGGGTGGCGTGCACCAGGGGCGATATCCCGCAATTCGGGCATGTCAGCATGTTCGGTCCTCCTTCGCTTGTCAGCCGCCATCCTACCAAAGCGCCACGCCGGACCGCGCCCGCTCGCCCCGCCAAAAAATCTGGCGTATGTATGTTGACACTGACAAAACCACTGTTATACTTCACTACAACACCACTTCATCACATCACCAACATGGAGGCAGGGATGGTTACCACGCTGCACCGTTACACAAGGGAGGCCCGCGATGTCAGTCGGCTGGAACGATAACACCCCGATCTACCGCCAGCTCAAGGAGCGGGTGGTGGGCATGATGCTCGACGGCGTGCTGAAGGCCGGCGACGCCCTGCCCTCGGTCCGCTCGATCGCGGCCGAATATCAATTGAATCCGATCACCGTATCGAAGGCTTACCAGGAACTGGTCGACGAGAACTTAGTGGAAAAGCGAAGGGGAATTGGCATGTACGTCACCGAAGGAGCAAGCGAGAAACTGCTGTCCACGGAACGCGAACGTTTCATCCGGGAGGAATGGCCGGCGATGGTGGAACGCATCCGCCGCCTGGGCCTGAACCTGGAACAGCTGCTGCGCGCCGCCGACACCCTTCCCAACCCGGGAGGTGCGGCATGAGCACCGTGCTTTCCGCGCGCGGCCTGACCAAGCGCTACGGCAAGCGGGTGGCGGTCGACAGCGTCGACTTCGACATCCCGGCCGGGCGCATCGTCGGCCTGATCGGCCCCAACGGTTCCGGCAAGACCACCACGCTGAAGGCGGCGCTCGGGCTGGTGCCCTTCGAAGGCGAGCTGTCGGTGCTGGGCTTCGACCCGCGCACCCAGCGCGACGAGCTGATGAAGGATGTCTGCTTCATCGCCGACGTCGCCATCCTGCCGCGCTGGCTGCGCGTCAAGGATGCGGTCGACTTCGTGGCCGGCGTGCATCCGCGCTTCGACCGCGCCAAGGCCGAGCGCTACATCGCCCACACCAAGCTGCGCCCGGGCATGAAGGTCAAGGAAATGTCGAAGGGCATGATCGTCCAGCTGCACCTGGCGCTGGTGATGGCCATCGACGCCCGCCTGCTGGTGCTGGACGAGCCGACCCTGGGCCTCGACATCATCTACCGCAAGCAGTTCTACCAGAACCTGCTGGAAGACTACTTCGACGAAAAGAAGACCGTCATCATCACCACCCACCAGGTGGAGGAAGTCGAGCACATCCTGACCGACCTGCTGTTCATCCGCGACGGCAAGATCGTGCTGTCGGCCTCGATGGACGAGATCGGCGAGCGCTACATGGAAGTGATGGTGCCGGCCGAGAAGATCCCGGCCGCCAACGCCCTGCAGCCCCTCGACCAGCGCACCGTGTTCGGCAAGTCGGTGATGCTGTTCGACGCCAACCGCGCCGGCGTCTCGCGCGCCCAGCTGGCCGCCCTCGGCGAAACCCGCAACCCCAGCGTGGCCGACCTGTTCGTCGCCACCATGAAAGGAACCTACGCATGAATACGATGAAATGGCTGCTCCAGCGCGAGTTCTGGGAGCACAAGGGCGCCTTCTTCTGGGCCCCGGTCGTGGTGGCGGCCGCCCTGGTCCTGCTCATCGGCGGCGGCTTCGTGTACGGCCTGCTCACCACCGACATGGCCAACATCCAGATCGACGGCCAGAACGTGGTCGCCATCCAGGGCATCCCGCACGACATGCGCAGCAAGCTGGCCGACATCATCGCCTCGGGCTACCTGGGCGCCGCGGCCCCGCTGTTCGTCATGCTGCCGGTGGTCGTGTTCTTCTACTGCCTGGCGGCCCTGTACGACGACCGCCGCGACCGCAGTATCCTGTTCTGGAAGTCGCTGCCGATGTCGGACCAGGAAACCGTGCTGTCGAAGGTGGTGACCGCCCTGTTGGTCGCCCCGATGATCACGATCGCCGTCGGCGTCGCCGCCTCGCTCCTGCTGCTCATCATCGGCCTGGTCGGCACCGCCGCCAAGGGCCTGAACCTGCTCGCGCCGGTGCTGTCCGACATCAACCTCTACCTGTCGCCGCTCTACCTGCTGGCCTTCCTGCCGCTCTACATCCTGTTCGCGCTGCCGACCGTGGGCTGGCTGCTGATGGTGTCGGCCTGGGCGCGCTCCAAGGTCTTCCTGTGGGCGGTGGGCACGCCGCTGGTGGCGATCGTGGTGCTGAAATGGGTCGACTTCATCATCGGCCGCTTCGCCAACCTGACCCTGAACGTCAACTGGTTCATCGAGGAAGTCGTGGCCCGTGGCCTGACGGGGCTGCTGCCGGGCATCTGGCTGGCCGAACTCGACAACTCGTCCCTGGTCGAGACGGGCGAGCACCTGAACGGCGGCATCCTGCTGGCCCACTCCTACAGCGCACTGGCGACGCCGGGCGTGTGGCTGGGCGCCCTGGCCGGCGCGGCGATGATCTTCGCGGCGATGCGCCTGCGCCGCTGGCGCGACGAAGGCTGACCGCGAGATGCGCACCCTGCCTGCCGCCGTCCTCGCCAGCCTGGTTCTCTGCGGCGCCTCCCGTACTGCCGGCGCCGCGGAGGACGGGCCGGTCCGTGAGCTCGAACCGGTTCACGTCAACGCGATGCGCGATCCGGAAGTCCGCAAGTACAAGGCGATCCTGGCGGGCCTGGACGCCTTCGAGAAGCATCACAAGCTGGCCCCGGCGGTCGACCGCCTGGTGTTCCGGCTCACGGCGCGCAAGCCGGACGCATCGCCGGCGCCACTGGCCGCGCGGCTGGTTGGCGACGGCGGCTTCGCCCAGGCGATCCCCATCGATGGCGACGGCCGCTTCGACGTGCCCCGCAGCGAGGCCGCCGAGGACGCGAACAGCGAACTGGAGCTGAACCGCAAACGCCGCGCCTACCGGATCGCGCCCGACATCCGCACGCCGGGCTTGCCTGTCAACCAGCGGCGTCTCGGCGACCTGCGGCTGGAATGCAAGGTGATGATCGCGATCGCGAAGGAGGAGATCCCCTTCTTCTGGGTCATGACGATCAACACGATCCTGCTCACGACCGACTGGTGCAGCTCCTTTAACGACAGGGAAAAAGCGGTCTTCAGCTTCGATGCCGATGCGCCGGTCACCGCTGCGCAGCTGCGCGAGGGCGACCGGGTCCGTGACCTGAAGGTCAGGGGAAGTTCCTTCGACGTGCCGATCGGCGTGGAGTGGAGCGACGACGCGGTGGTGGAGCTGACCTACGCCGAACCGGCGGCGGGTGCGCTTACTGGAACTGCTGGCGAAACGCCTCGAACTGCGCCTTGAGATCTTCGAGTTCGCCGCGCAAGGCGGCGACTTCCTGCTCCAGCTGACCAATGCGGCCGCCCTGGGTCATTCCGGCGGCCGCGCTGTTCACCTGCTCGCTGCCGGCGACGATGGTGATTTCTCCGCCCAGCAACTGGCCGTAGCGCGACTCCTTGGTGCCGGGAGCGCGCTCCAGGCGCGCCACCAGCGGCGGGTATTTATCGATCAGGAACTGCAGCGCGGTCTCGACCTCGGCCACGCTCTTGAACTCGTGCAGGCGGCCGGTGCGGGTGCGGATCTCGCCGGCGGTCTGCAGGCCGCGCAGCATCAGGACGGCGAGCACGGCCACCTTGTCCTGCTCCAGGGTCCACTTGATGCGCATGCGATGCTCGTACTTGATCACGCGCGCGCCGGCCTGCGAGATGCCGTTGACCAGCTTGCGCTCGATGAGGCGCTGCAGGGTGTCCTGCACCACCTCGTCGGTGAGCTGCATGACCGGGTCGCGGCTCGACAGCTGGTTGCAGCCGTTGACGATCGCGTTGAGCGACATCGGGTAGTTGTCGGGGGTAAGCGCTTCTTTCTCGGCCAGCACCGCGAGCACGCGGATTTCGATCGGGTCAAGTACAGCTGCGGCTGCGGCCGCAGTGACGGCAGCATCGCCGCCAGTCGCTTCATTCGTCATGCGTATCCTTAGTCCACCAGTCGGTTCAATTGTTCCGAATCGAGTTTATCACCCTCCTTCATGTTCGGACAGCACAGGCCGGCGGCTTTCATGGACGCGGCCATGCGCTCGATCTGCTCGTCCTGGCGGGCGACGTGGTCGATCAGGTTGCGCAGCGCCTTGGACAGCGGATCGTCGCCGTTGGGCGTGACGCCGTAGGCCGCGAACATGCGCGCACTGCGCGACTGGTCTTCCTTGCGGATGATGTGGGCCGGGTTGCCGACCGCGGTGGCGCCCGAGGGCACCGGCTTGACGACCACGGCGTTGGAGCCGACCTTGGCGTATTCGCCGACGGTGAAGGCGCCCAGCACCTGGGCGCCGGCGCCGACGATCACGCCGCGCTCCAGGGTCGGGTGGCGCTTGGTGCCGGCGGTGAGCGTGGTGCCGCCCAGGGTCACGCCCTGGTAGATGGTGCAGTCGTCGCCGACCACGGCGGTTTCGCCGATGACCACGCCGAAGCCGTGGTCGATGAAGACGCGGCGGCCGATGACGGCGCCGGGGTGGATCTCGATGCCGGTGATGACGCGGGCGAGGTAGGAAATGAAGCGGCCGAGCCACTTCAGGTTCATCTTCCAGCAGGCGTGCGCCCAGCTGTGCATGATGACCGCGTGCAGGCCCGGATAGCAGGTGAGCACCTCCCATCCGTTGCGGGCGGCGGGATCGCGTTCGATGATGCTCTTGATATCTTCGCGCAACTTGGAAAACATAATGGGTATCGGGGCAAGTTCATCCCCATGGTAGCGCATGTCGGGGTGGCTTGCTTATGTGGGGTCAATACGGGATTGTAGAGTTGTGGGCGGTAGTTGCGCCAGGGGCTGCGCAACGGACTTGGGTCCCCGCCTTTGCGGGGAGTCATTGCCGCGAGTGGCGGGGATGAGGGTTCTACAGCTAACGTAGAAAGGCGATACTACAACCTTCATACGCTGCCATGAAACGTCATCCCCGCGAAGGCGGGAACCCAAGTTTCTCAGCAGACCGATAACGTAAAACCGATCAGCCTTCGCGCGCCATCCTCTGGCGGCGCGCTTCATACAGGCAGACCCCCGAGGCCACCGACACGTTCAGGCTCTCGATCGAACCCATCATCGGAATGCTCACCAGCACATCGCAGGTCTCGCGCGTCAGGCGGCGCATGCCCTCGCCTTCCGAGCCCATGACCAGCGCCGCCGGCCCGGTGAAGTCGGCCTGGTACAGCCCCTTGTCCGCATCGTCCGAGGTGCCGATCAGGAGGATGTCGCGCTCCTTCAGCTCGCGCATGGTGCGCGCCAGGTTGGTGACGGTGATGTAAGGCACGGTCTCGGCCGCGCCGCTGGCCACCTTGGCGGCGGTCGCGTTCAGGCCCACCGCGCGGTCCTTCGGCACGATCACCGCATGCGCCCCGACGCCGTCGGCCACGCGCAGGCAGGCGCCCAGGTTGTGCGGGTCGGTGATGCCGTCGAGGATCAGCAGCAGCGGCGGACCTTCGATCGCATCCAGCAGCTCGTCCAGGTTGCGCGCCAGGGCCAGCTGGCTGGCGAAGGCGATCACGCCCTGGTGGCGGCGGGTGCCGGTGATCTTGTCGAGGCGCGAAGGCTCTACGGGCATCACGCGCACGCCGGCCGCCTTGGCGTTGGCGATCAGGTCCTGCATGCGGCGGTCGTTGCGCTCGGCGTCGACGAAGATCTCTTCCACCGACGAAGCCTCATGGCGCAGCCGCGAGGTCACCGCGTGGAACCCGAAAATCATTTTGTTTTTCATTCGTTACTTCTTTTTGCTAGTTTTGGATGCGGTCTTGGCCGCTTTGGATGCGCCTTGTGCACCTTGTTTGGTGGCGCTCTTTTTTGCTGCAGCTTGCTTGGCAGGGCTCTTGGCGACGCCCTTGGCGGCCGGTTTCGCCGCGGCGGTGGCGGGGGCCTTCGGGGCGGACCTGGCGGCGCTGCGCGGACGGCGCGGCGGCGGAACGAAGACCACGTCTTCTTCCTGTTCTTCCTCGGCGGCCGGCGCCGGAGCGTTCAGGAGTTCGCCGGCCTGCGCCCTGGCGCGCGCCCTGCGCGACTTGGGCGCCTTCGGCTCCAGCGCTTCCTGGGCCGCCTGGCGCGCGCGCTCGAGCGGCGTCGGGACAGCCTCCGGCGCGGAGTCGGGCAAGGATGCGCCCAGCACCAGGTCGATCTTGCGCGCTTCCAGGTCCACGCGCGCCACCTTGACAGTGACGCGGTCGGTCAGCTGGTAGCGCTTGCCGGTGCGGTCGCCGCGCAGTTCATGGCGCGCGTCGTCGTACTGGAAGTAGTCCTGGCCCAGTTCCGTCACGTGCACCAGGCCTTCGACGTAGAGCGTGTCGAGCGTGACGAAGATGCCGAACGGGGTCACGCCGGACACGGTGCCGGTGAATTCCTCGCCCAGCTTGTTCTGCATGAAGTAGCACTTCAGCCAGTTCTCGACGTCGCGCGAGGCTTCGTCGGCGCGGCGCTCGTTGGCCGAGCAGTGCACGCCGAGCGCGTCCCAGATCGTCAGATCTTTTTCAAGCTTCTGCTTGCCTTCGGCCTTGTCCTTGGCGGCCTGCTTGCGCGCCGAATTCGACAGGGTCGTATTCAGCTTGCCCAGTTCGATGCCCTTCGGCTCGTAGCGCTTGCCCTGCAACAGGGCCTTGATCGCGCGATGGGTCAGCAAATCCGGATAGCGGCGGATCGGGCTGGTGAAGTGCGCGTAGGCCTCGTAGGCCAGGCCGAAGTGGCCGACGTTGTCCGGGCTGTACACCGCCTGCTGCATCGAGCGCAGCAGCATGGTCTGCAGCAGGGCCGCATCCGGACGCTCCTTGATCTGCTGCATCACCGCCGCATAGTCGCGCGCGGTCGGCTTGCCGCCGCCGCCCAGGTTCAGGCCCACCTGCTTGAGGAAGGTGCGCAGCTGGTTCAGCTTTTCCTCGGTCGGGATCGCGTGGATGCGGAAGGTGCCCGGGTGCTTGTGGCGGATCAGGAAGTCCGCGGCGCACACGTTGGCGGCCAGCATGCATTCCTCGATCAGGCGGTGTGCGTCGTTGCGGGTGCGCGGGATGATCTTTTCGATCTTGCCCAGCGGGTTGCAGACGATATAGGTTTCGGTGGTCTCGAAATCGATCGCGCCGCGTTCCTGGCGCGCCTTCAGCAGCGCGCGGAAGACCTCGTTCAGGTTCAGCAGGTGCGGCACCACATTCAGGCGGCGCTGGGCTTCCGGGCCCTTGGTGTTGCCGAGGATATCGGCCACTTCGTTGTAGGTCAGGCGCGCGGCCGAGTGCATCACGGCCGGATAGAACTGGTAGGCCGTGACTTCGCCATCGAGGGTGACGACCATGTCGCACACCAGGCAGCAGCGGTCCACCGCCGGGTTCAGCGAACACAGGCCGTTGGAGAGCTTCTCCGGCAGCATCGGGATCACGCGGCGCGGGAAATAAACCGAGGTGCTGCGCTCGATCGCATCGGCGTCGAGCGCATCGTTCGGCTTCACGTAATGGCTGACGTCGGCGATCGCCACCAGCAGGCGGTAGCCCTTGGCGCGGCCGATCTTGACCGGTTCGCAGTAGACCGCATCGTCGAAGTCGCGCGCGTCTTCGCCGTCGATGGTCACCAGGGGTACGTCGCGCAGGTCGACACGGTCGGCCAGGTCGGCCGCGATCACTTCGTTCGGCAGCCTGGCCGCCTGCTTCTGCGCGGCCGCCGAGAACACGTGCGGCACGCCGAACTTGCGCACGGCGATCTCGATCTCCATGCCCGGGTCGTCCAGTTCGCCGAGCACTTCGACGATACGGCCGGTGGGCTGCTGGAAGCGGCCCGGCTGCTCGATCAGCTCGACGCTGACCACCTGCCCCGCCTTGGCCTTGCCCGGCGAACCGGACACCAGGATGTCCTGGCTGATGCGCTGGTCTTCGGGCGAGACGATCCACACGCCACCTTCGTTCAGCAGGCGGCCGATCACGTGGGTGTTGGCGCGCTCGACCACTTCGACGATCGTGCCCTCCGGGCGGCCGCGGCGGTCGGTGCCGGTCACGCGCGCCATCACCTTGTCGCCGTGCAGCACTTTTTGCATTTCGCGGTCGGACAGGAAGAGATCGTCGCCGCCTTGGTCGGGAATCACGAACCCATACCCGTCGCGATGCGCGCTGACACGGCCGGCCACGAAGCCGGTGTGGTCGGTCAGCATATAGGTGCCGGCCTGGCGGTCGGCGCGGATCTGGCCGTCACGCTCCATGGCGTTGAGGCGGCGTCCGAGGACTTCCTGGGCGGCGGGCTTGACCTTCAGGGCGCGCGCCAGCGCGGCCGCATCGAGCGGCTCGGTGGCGTCACGAAAGACGGCGAGGATTTCCTCGCGGCTTGGAATGGTATGAGTAGGTTGCTTCAAATCGGTTCTTTATTCTTAGTAGTCTTAGTAGTAGTGACGCCGCGTCATGTGTTCAGGGCGCCGTGGTTTCATTGACACCTTGGCAGGCGTAGTGTAACGGAGGTCCGCGCGATTCGCCTAACGCGATTCACCCAAGCGGACGCGCTCCCGGCATGCGAGAGGGTCTTTGACTTTTGAAATTCATCCGCTATAATCTCGGTCTCTTCAGCAACGACGGCAACGCCGCAGCGAAGAACGCAGCAGTAGCAGGAATGGATTCAACGCGGCGATCGACGAAAGTTGATCTAGCGAAAAATGACAAGACCTGATATTGTAGCAGAGTTAGCAAGTGCAGTGCCCACGTGGCGGAATTGGTAGACGCGCATGGTTCAGGTCCATGTGCCGCGAGGTGTGGGGGTTCGAGTCCCTCCGTGGGCACCAAACTCTACCGGATTGAACGTTTTTGTTCCGCAAAACGCCGTAGCCTTTCTCAGAGGGTTACGGCGTTTTGCGTTTACCTCCCCCTCCTGCTCAATGCGCCGCCAGGTCGTCCAGGATCGGGCAGTCCGAACGGGCATCGCCGTGGCAGGACGCGGCCAGCGACTCCAGTGTGCGGCGCATCGCTTCCATTTCCGCGATCTTGCGGTTCAGCTCCTCGATATGGGTCCGGGCCAGCGCGCGCACGTCGGCGCTGGCGCGGTCCTTGTCCTGCCACAGCGCCAGCAGGTCGCGGATCTGGTCCAGCGAAAAACCCAGCGCGCGGCCGCGGTGGACGAACTGCAGCACGCGCACGTCCTGGCCGGTGTAGACGCGGTAGCCCGCATCGGTGCGGCGCGCCGCCCCGATCAGGCCGATCGATTCATAGTGGCGGATCATCTTGGCCGACACGCCGGAGGCGCGTGCGGCCTCGCCGATATTGAAAACCGGCGACGAAGACTGGCAATGGCTCATGAGGCTCTCCTGTTGTATCTGGGCGAAGCATACACCTTCCCATCATGGGAAGGTCAAGCCTTTGCTTGACTTGCCGCATGGTACGGTTAAGCTGAGGGGACCATGATCTCCTACCGGATTGCCGCCGCCCTCGCGGCGCTCGCCCTGTCCGCGCAAGCGGTGCTTGCCGCGCCCGCGCCCTATTACCAATGGCGTAGCAAACTCAACGGCGCCCTCGCCTGTTCCCAGACGCCGCTCGGCGAAGGCTGGGTCAAGGCAAGCGGTCCGTACCGGGACGCGCATTGCGAAAAACCTATTGTTGCTAAATAATGCAGTGAGTAATGCCCACAACGCGCAGCGCTTCCGTCACGACTCATTTACTGAGCATTCACTGAGGAGACACTATGTTTACCAGCCCGGAACAGTTTGCCAACGCCACCAAGACCCTGTTCGATCTCCAGATGCAGACCTTTAACGCCCTGGCCAGCAAGACGGTCAAGGGCGTGGAACAGGTGGTGGCGCTGAACGTGAATGCCGCCAGGGAATCGGTGGCGGGTACGCTGGAAGCCGGCCGCAGCATGGCCCAGGCCACCGATCCGAAGGCGGCGGTGCAGGCCCTGGCCGCGCGCATGCAGCCGGGCATGGCCAATGCCGGCGAGTACCGCGCCCAGCTCAAGGCCATCATCGACGAGATGCACGACGAATTCCGCCACGCGGCGGACTCGCACGTTGCCGAGGCGAAGAGCACGCTGTCGGCGCTGATCTATGACCTGACGCAGAACGTCAAGCCGGGCTCGGAAAACGCGGTCGAGATCATGAAGGCCGCGATCGACAATGCCTTCAAGGGCTACGAGCAGGTGACCCAGGCCACGCGCCAGGCGGTGCAGTCCGTCGAAGCCCAGTTCGAACGCGCCAGTTCGATGGTGCAACCGGGCATGAACCAGGCCGCCGGCGAGGCCAAGGCGGGCCAGGCGCCTGGCTGATGAAATAAGATTTCACCGGGCGGCCCTCGGTGAAATCTTCTTTCACTCGATGTGCTCGGTGCCGAGCAACTCTTCCAGCCGCGACAGCGAAGCATCGTCCTTGATGACCGAGCGCAGCCACGCATGGAGCGGCTGCTCGCCCCAGCGTGCGGCCTTCTCCGCCAGGTAAGCCACCGGGCTGTGCGGCTCGGTGCGGCGGAAGAACTCGGCCACCTGGCGCAGCTGGGCCAGCGCCTGCTCCCGGTGCTGCAAGGGCCCGTCGGCCACCAGCACCGGCGCCGCGCTCCGCACCAGGGCCGTTCCCGCGGGCGCCGCCATCTCCTGGCCCTGGCGCGGCACGGCCGTCCTTGCCGATGCCGGCGTGACGAAGTCCTTCACATCGCCCAGCACCGCGCGCGCCACGCTGAAGCTCGGCCCGTCCGTCCCGAGGCGTTCGTCGAGGATCCGTTCCAGCGCGCCCAGCGCGGCGATGCAGGCTTCGGCATCCCGGGCCAGCGTTTCGTGGAAGGCGGCCGGGGTGCGCGCGCGCGCCGTTTCCAGCTGGGCGGCCGCCTCGCCCTCGCGCCCATGGGCGGCTTCCCACTGCAGCAAGGTTGCGCCGCCCTCCAGCACCGGCACGCCTTTCGCCAATGGCGAGATACGCGCCGCCAGCCAGGCCAGGCTGCCGATGCGGCGCTCGAAGCCATCCTCGTCGGCGCGCGGATGCAGGCCGTCCCAGTAGCGTTCGCACAGGGCCGCCACCAGGCGCAGGCCGTCGGCCAGGCCGCGCAGGCCATCGGTCCTGGCGCTGGCCTCGGCCAGCCAGACGGCCAATTGCAAATCCTTGCTGCGCGCCTCGATCAGCAGCGCGCAGCGCTTGCCGACGAACTTCCAGTCCGCTTCCTTGAGCGCCGTGACCCAGGCGCCCTGCTCCAGCGACGGGTCGTCGGCGAGGCGGGCGCGCGCGATCTCGTCGACTTCGGGCGAGAACGCCAGGTCTTCGCCGCAGGGATCATTCGGCGCGATCGGCGCCAGCAGCGCATCGATGTTCAGCATGGGGCCTCCTTATGCCTGTTCGACCGTGTACTTGAACCTGCCCGCTTTGGTCGCGCTCACCTTGACCCGCGCGATGCCGCCGCCTTCGGCCATGCGCGCCAGCACGCTGTCCGCGATCTCGGGCAGCAGGGTGCCGTTCAAGACCTTGTCGACGTTGCGCGCGCCGGAATCGACCTCGGTGCACCGGCTCAGCACCGCGTTCACCAGCGCGTCGTCGTAGTCGAACCTGGCGCGGTGGTTGTCCATGACGCGGCCGGCGATGCGGTCCAGCTTGAGGCGGATGATGTTGGACAGCACCTCGTCGCGGATCGGATAGAAGGGCACCACGCTCAGGCGCCCGAGGAAGGCCGGCTTGAAATGCTTCATCAGGGCCGGCCGCAGCAGTTCGGACAGCTGCTCCGGCGTGGGCAGCTCGGCGGCGGGCTTGTTCAGGCAGGCCTGCATCAGCTGGCCCGAGCCGACGTTCGAGGTCAGGATGATGATGGTGTTGCGGAAGTCGATCTGGCGCCCTTCGGCATCGTCCATCACGCCCTTGTCGAAGACCTGGAAGAACAGCTCCAGCACGTCCGGGTGCGCCTTCTCGGCTTCGTCCAGCAGCACCACGCTGTAGGGATTGCGCCGCACCGCCTCGGTCAGCACGCCGCCTTCGCCATAGCCGACATAGCCCGGCGGCGAGCCTTTCAGGCCGGAGACGCTGTGCGCTTCCTGGTACTCGCTCATGTTGATGGTGACCAGCTTGCGCTCGCCGCCGTAGAGGATGTCGGCCAGCGCCAGCGCGGTCTCGGTCTTGCCCACGCCCGAGGTTCCGACGAACAGGAACACGCCCTTGGGCTTGTCCGGGTCGTCCAGGTTGGCGCGCGCGGTGCGCACCCGCTGGGCCACGACGCCGCTCGCATGCTGCTGGCCCAGGATGCGCTCGTCCAGCATGGCCTGCAGCTTGACCACGGTCCGGATCTCGTCCTTGACCATGCGCCCGAGCGGAATGCCGGTCCAGGCGGCGACGATCTCGGCCACCGTATGGCCGTCGACCTGTACCGGCACGAGGGGCGATTCGCCCTGCAGGCCGCGCAGGCGTTCCAGCAGCCCGCGCAAGGCCCCGGCGTCGCCTTGCGCGCGCCCCGCTTCCATCTCCGCGCGCAGCGCGCCGATCTGCGCGCTCAAGACCTGCTCCTCTTCCCAGCGCTGGCGCAGCGTTTGCTGTTCCGTGCCCGCCTGGTCGCGCTCGCGGCGCAGTTCTTCCAGGGTGGCGCCATGCTGGCCGCCCGCGCCGGCCTCGCGCTCCAGGGCGGCGATGCGCGCCGCGATGCGCTCGATGCGGCGGGTGCAATCTTCCAGCAGGGCCGGCGTGGCGCTCTGGCCCAGCGCCACCTTGGCGCAGGCGGTATCGAGCACGCTGATCGCCTTGTCCGGCAGCTGGCGCCCGCTGATGTAGCGGTGGGACAGGCGCACCGCCTCCGTGATGGCGTCGTCGTAGACGCGCACGTTGAAATGGCGCTCCATCAGCGGCGCCATCGCGCGCAGCATGGCGCAGGCGATGTCTTCCCGCGGCTCCTCGACCTTGATCACCTGGAAGCGGCGCGCCAGTGCGGCGTCCTTCTCGAAGTATTTCTTGTACTCGCCCCAGGTGGTCGCCGCGATGGTGCGCAGCTCGCCGCGCGCCAGCGCGGGCTTCAGCAGGTTGGCGGCGTCGTTCTGCCCGGCCTGGCCGCCGGCGCCGATCATGGTGTGCGCCTCGTCGATGAACAGAATGATCGCATGGGGGCTCTTCTTCACCTCGTCGATCACGTTCTTCAGGCGGCTCTCGAACTCGCCCTTGACGCTGGCCCCGGCCTGCAGCAGGCCCATGTCCAGGGTGTGGATCTCGACGCCTTTCAGCACATCCGGCACCTCGCCCTGCGCGATGCGCAGCGCCAGGCCCTCGACCACGGCGGTCTTGCCGACACCCGCCTCGCCGGTCAGGATCGGATTGTTCTGGCGGCGCCGCATCAGGATGTCGATCGCCTGACGGATCTCCGCATCTCGCCCGATCACGGGGTCGACCTTTCCCTCTCGCGCGCGCTGGGTCAGGCAGGTGGTGTACTGGTCCAGCGCCGGCGTGCCGCGGCTGCCGCCCTGGGCCAGCTCGGTGGCCGGGTCGGTCGCCGCCTCCACATCCTCGGGCTCCATCGCCCGCGCCTCGACGGAACCGCGCGTGAGGCGCTCGAGGTCGTGCTTGAGGCGGTCGAGCGGAATGCGCGCGAAGCTGCGTGAAGCGCGCTGCGCGAGCTGGGCCAGGGAGGGTTCGGTGAGCAGCGCCAGCAGCAGGTGGGCGCTGCGGATCTGGTTCGGATGGCCGTTGCCGAGCGAGGCGATCAGCCAGGCGTGCTCGAACAGCAGCGGCAGGTGCCGGGAGAACACCGGCGTGCGTGCGCTGCCGGTGGCGAAGCGGGCGATCTCGTTGCGCAGGTCGCGCTCCAGGCCGGTCAAGCTGATATCGCACTGGCGCGCGACCGCCGCCAGGTCGCTGTCCGGCTGCTCGATCAGGCCCAGGAACAGGTGTTCGATCTCGACTTCGTACTGCCCCAGGCCCACGCAGATGGACGCGGCGCGGGTGGCCGCGGCGCGGGTGGTGTCGTTCAGCTTGCCGATCAGGGTCTTGAGATTGATGTCCATCGTGTCCTCGTGGTGGGCAGGCGCGGGGTCAAGCCTTGGCCGGGCGCGCGCTGCGGTTGATCGCGTAATGCAGCGACGAGGGCTGCAGCACGGCGTTGAAGTTGACCGGTTCGGCCAGGGAGTCGGCCGCCAGGCGGGCGTGGATGACGAAGCTGAGCCGGTTCACGCTTCCCGCTTCCGGCACCAGGGCGGCGCTGACCTCGCGCAGGCGCGGCTCGTGGGTCTCGATGGCGTCCTTCAGGCTGGCGCAGACGGCGGCGCGGTCGGCGCTGCTGCTCAGGCAGAAGGCGGCGAAGTCGCTCACGCCGTAGTGCAAGATGGAGGCGCGCGCCGCCGGGTAGCCGGCAAGCGTGGACGCCCCCAGCGCCACGCGGGTGTTGAGCAAGGCTTCGAGGTCGCGCGCGACGCTGTCCTTGAGCTGCTCGAGGTTGACGGGGGTGCCCGGCGCGGCATCCCTGCGCTCGTCCATGAGGCGGTCGAGCAGGCCAGGTGTGAAGCCGTTCATGGTGTCTCCGGAAGCCGTAAGGCCGTCGTCCCGGGGAAGGCCGGGACGACGTTTACACGCGAACGATTTTTTCTCAGGCCTCAGGCAGTCTTGTTGGCCGCGAGGTCCCAGCCGCCGGAGGTATTGCCGCCGGAGCCGCCGCCGATCTTCTGCTGGGTGTACTTCCATTTGATCTTCGAGAACTTCAGGCCCACGCTCTCCTGGATGATGCTGCCTTCGGCCACGCTCGGGCTCACGCCGCCGATCAGGACGTTCTCCAGTTCGATCTCGAAGTACTTGATGCGCTCGCCCTGCCCGTCGGCGCGCATGAATTCCAGCTTGGCCTTGGGGATGGTCTTGCCGGCCGAGCAGGTCTGCAGCAGGATCGGCGACGACAAGTCGGCCAGCTTGGTCAGCTGGATCTCCTGATGCTCGCAGCGCTCCGCGGTGTGGCCGCCGCCGGTCGAGGCAGTGGCGGAGCGCGGCTGCAGCACGCCCCAGGCCACCGAGGTGCACTCGATCCAGTCCTTGTGCTTGTCGTCCAGCGATTCGCCCTTGATCCCATCGATCTGCAGGTACACGTCAATTGCCATGTTCTACTCCATTCAAGTTGAAAAGATACGGCTAGCCTTTGGTCGATTGCGGCAACTCCGCGACCAGACGGAGGGAAACCGACAGCTCGTCGAGCTGGAAGTGCGGACGCAGGAAAGACACCGCGCGATACACGCCCGGCCGGCCCGGCACTTCGGACACCTGGACCGAGGCCTCGCGCAGCGGGAACTGGGCTTTCTGCTCCTGGCTGGCGTTATCGTCCAGCAGCACGTACTGGGTCAGCCAGCGGTTCAGGTAGTCCTCGACGTTGGAGGCCGCCGCGAAGCTGCCGACCTTGTCGCGCATCATGGCCTTCATGTAATGGGCGATGCGCGAGACCGCGAAGATGTACTGCAGCTGCGAGGACAGCACCGCGTTGGCGTTGGCGGCGTCGGTGTTGTACTTCCTGGCCTTCTGGGCCGACTGGGCGCCGAAGAAGGCCGCGTACGAGGTGTTCTTGCAGTGCACCAGGGAAATGAAGCCCAGGTCCGACAGTTCCTTCTCGCGGCGGTCGGTGATCGCCATCTCGGTCGGGCACTTGAGGGCCACCTCGCCTTCGTCGGTCTTGAAGGTGTGGGTCGGCAGGTTCTCCACCAGGCCGCCGCCCTCCACGCCGCGGATCGCCGCGCACCAGCCGTAGTCCGCGAAGGCCCTGGTCAGGCGGGCGCCGAAGGCGTAGGCGGCGTTGCACCACAGGTACCTGGAGTGGTCGCTGCCGTCCACGTCCTCGACATAGTTGAAGCCCTCCGTGGTCATGCCGTCCACCGGGTGGTAAGGCAGGCGGCCCAGGAAGCGCGGCAGGGTCAGGCCGACGTAGCGCGCATCCTCGGAATCGCGGAACGCCTTCCACTTGGCGTATTCGACGGTGTCGAAGACCTTGGCCAGGTCGCGCGGCTTGCCCAGGTCGCCGAAGCTCTCGATCCCGAACAGTTCCGGTGCCGCGGAGGTGATGAAGGGCGCGTGCGCGGCGGCGGCCACGTGCGACATCTGCTCGAGGAAGTACATGTCCTCGGGCTGGCGCGAGATCTCGAAGTCGCCGATCAGGGTGCCGTAGGGGGCGCCGCCGAAGGTACCGAATTCCTCTTCGTAGATCTTCTTGAACATGGCGCTCTGGTCGAACTCCATCGCGCCCTGGAAGTCCTTCACCAGCTCGCGCTTGGTGACGTTGAGCATGCGGATCTGCAGGGTGGTGCTGGTGGTGCTGTTCTTGACCAGGTACTGCAGGCCGGTCCAGCTGCGCTCGAGCTTCTGGAACTCGGGCGCGTGCATGACCGCCGAGAGCTGCCCGGAGATCATGCGGTCCAGTTCCGCCAGCCGCGCGTCGATGGTGGCGGACAGGTTATTCGAGATCACCATCGTGCCCTGCATCACCTGGGTGACCAGCTCGGAGATGATGTCGCGCGCCCGTTCGTGCTCGCTGCTGGACTTGGCCACCCTGCTTTCTTCGACGATCTGGTCGAGCAGCGATGTGTCCAGTTCCACGGCCGCCGCGGCGCTGTTGCTGGAAGATTCGAGTACCGCCGACATCTCAGCCCTCCTTGCCCTGCTTGCGCAGGCTGTCGAGTTTTTCGGTATTGCCCAGCACCTCGTTGAGGATGTCCTCCAGCTTGTCGTTGCCGGCCAGCTTGTTGCGCAGGTCGGCCAGCTTGTTGCGCGCTTCCAGCAGGCCGGCCAGCGGCTTGACCTGCTTCACGACCGCCTCGGGCCGGAAGTCGGTCATCTCGCGGAACTGCAGGGTGACGCCGATCTGGCCACCCTCCGGGCTCAGGTGGTTGTCGACCTTGAAGCTGGTCTTGGGCGCCACGCCGCCGAGCACCTCGTCGAAGTTGTCCGGGTCGACGTTGACGAACTTGCGGTCCTTCAGGCGCTTCTTCTCGACCTCGGGATCGGCGCCGAAATCGCCCACGACGCCGACCACGAAGGGCAGTTCCTTGTTCTCGATGGCGTCGCCGATCTCGACGTCGTAGGTCATCTGGATGCGCGGGGCGCGCACCTTCTGCAAGCGCTTCTGCACGCTTTCACTCTTGGGCATGGCGGCTCCTGGTGTGGGTAGCTGGATAGGAATTACTTCAGGATGTCGAACGGATCCTTGTCCGACTTGCTCTGGTTGCGCGGCGCGGCCGACACGGCCGGCGCAGGCGTGGCGGCCCTGGCGCGCGGCGGGTTGCCGCGCGTGGGGGCGCGCGTCTGCACCAGCACGTCTTCTCCCAGGCTGCTGCGCAGCAGCTTGGCCAGGTCCTGGGCCTCGCTGCGCACCGAGCCCTGCAGGTTGTTCTTGCGGGTCAGGTCGGCCAGCGCCTTGCTGGCCACGCGCAGGCCGCTGACGGCCAGGATGCTGTAGGCGAGCGTGTCGTCGGGATCGCGTTCCAGGGCTTCCTGGGCATGCGTGATGGCGTCGCCGTAGTGGTTGGCGTCGAAACGGATCTGGGCCATGCGCACCCAGGGCTTCTTGTCGACCGGATGGGCGAAGGCGACCGCCTTCAGGAGCGAAACCGCCTTCTCGCCCTGGCCCGCGGCCAGGGCGGCGTCGGCTTCCGCGAAGGCGGTATCGGCGGCGACCGTGCCGGGGCCGGGCCGGGCAGCGCTGCCGCCGCCCCCCGTGGCGCACCCGGCCAGGGTGGCCACGACCATCAGGGACATTAATTTTGCGCGGATCATGCATGTTCTCCAGGACTGTGAGCAAGCCACCATTATTCGCATCGGCGACCTGCCGAAGTTGTGCGCTGTCAACTTTCGATGACTTGGCGGGCGCGGCCCTGATGCGCGTGAAACTTGCGCAGGCGCACGCCATCCCGGCCGCATTCGCGTTCAATCTACGGAGCGACCATTCTCAGGAGAAAGCATGTCTGCGATCCGTATCCTGGTGTCTGTTTCTTTGTCTTTGATGCTGGCGGGCTGCGGGGGCGCGGCCCTGGCGCCGCTCGCCAATGCGGCGCTCGAGGCGGCCGGCATCCGCAAGCCGCCCGAGCTGCCGGAGTCACAGAAGCCGCCGCGCAATGTGCCGCTGCGCCTGCACGCGGCCGGCAAGCTGAACGTGGACAGCGAAGGCCATCCGCTGGCGCTGTCGGTGCGCCTGTACAAGCTGCGCCAGAAGGCGGCCTTCGAGCAGATGCCCTATGCCGCCTTCCTCAACCCGCAGCTGGAGCGCGAAAGCCTGGGCGCGGACCTGGTCGAGGTGCGCGAAATCATGCTGGTGCCGGGCCAGCGCTACGAAACGACGGAGAAGGTCGGCCGCGAGGCGGGCCATATCGGCATCGTGGCCCTGTTCCACCGCCCCGCCGCCCAGCGCTGGCGCGCCGCCTTCCCGGTGCAGGATGCCGAGCGCGAGGGCATCACGGTCGGCCTGCACACTTGTGCGATGTCGGTGGGGACGGCGGCGCTCGGGTCTGTGCGCTGTCAATAAGTTTTAAACAGTTTCCTGCAAGCTAATCTCTTCCGACACACATAGCGAGGACAACGTGAGCATGCCACCCAAGGTGCTCTGGGGCGAGGGGCTGTTCCTCCGCCCCCAGCACTTCCAGCAACAGGACCGCTACCATGAAGCCCGCCTGAACCAGACGGCGTGCGCGCTGCATCCCTACGCCTGGGGCGTGCGCAGGCTGGTGATCGACCATGACGCGCTGCGCCACGACCTGTTGCGCATCGAAGAGGTGTCGCTGCTGTTCCCGGACGGCGAAGTGGTGCGCGCGCCGGACGGCGACACGCTGCCGCCGCAGGTGCGCCTGGGCGACCTGCCGCCGGACCTGCAGACGGTGACCTATCACGCCGCCCTGCCCTCCCTCAAGGCCCATGGCGACAACTGCGCGGTCGGCGAGGACCCCGGCGAGCTGCCGGGTATGCGTTACGCCCGCCATGAGCGCGAGACCCAGGACCTGTACACCCAGGCGGCCGAGGCGCCCGTGAGCTACCTGCGCAAGGCGCTGCGCATGGTGCCCGACAGCGAAGCGCTGGAAGCCTTCGAGAGCTTTCCCCTGGTGCGCCTGCGCCGCGTGGCCACCGGCGGCTTCGAGCTCGATCCTTCCTTCATGCCGCCCTGCCTGGCGATCAATGCGGTGCCGGCGCTGCAGTCCGGCCTGGCTCGCCTGATGGAAAAGATGCTGGCCAAGGTGAATGCCTTGTATGGCCAGCTGCGCGAGCCGCGCCGCAACGTGGTCGAGATCCGCGGCGGCGACATGTCCTCGTTCTGGCTGCTGCACACCGCCAGTGCCGGCTATGCCGAGCTCTCGCATTTCTTCCAGCACCGCGAGCTGCATCCGGAACGCCTGTTCGCCGCGCTGCTGTCGCTCGCCGGCGGCCTGATGACCTATTCGCGCTCGGTCAAGCTGGAAGACCTGCCCTCCTACGTGCATGCCGATCCGGGCCCGCAGTTCGCGCGCCTGGACGGCATCCTGCGCGAGCTGCTCGACACCGTGATTTCGTCGCGCTACTTCGCGATCGCGCTGCGCCACGAGCGCAGCTCCTACTACCAGGGCCGGCTCGACTCGGGCAAGATCGACGCCCACACCACGCTCTACCTGGCGGTGTCGGCCGACATGCCGGCGCTGCAGCTGGTGGAGGTGGTGCCGCTGCAGTTCAAGGTCGGCGCGCCCCAGGACGTCGACAAGTTCGTGCTGTCTGCCCTGCCGGGCGTGAGGCTGGTGCATGCGCCCCAGGTGCCGCCTGCGCTGCCGGTACGGCCGGATACGTATTACTTCGTGCTGGAGAACCGCGGCGCGCTGTATGACGCGATGCTCAAGTCCCAGGCGATCTCGATCTACGTGCCCAACGAAGGCAGCGGGAAAGGCAATGGAAGGGGCGGGGAAATCCGCGACCTGCACCTGGAACTGATGGCGGTGGCGGCATGAGCGCCTTCGTCGAGCGCCGCGCGGCGCCGCAACGCGCGCCCGGCCGTGTTCCGCGGCTGGTGGATATCATGTACGAGGGTTTCTATGCCCTGTTCCTGCTCAAGAACGGCTGCGGGCCGCAGGACAAGGGCGCGTTCGCCGACAACATGACCCAGTTCCTGGCCGATGTCGACCGCAACGCCAAGGCCCAGGGGATTCCGGCCGACGACGTGACGGCGGCCAAGTACGCCTATTGCTCGGCGGTGGACGAGATCATCCTGGGATCGAGCTACGAGGTGCGCGAAGCCTGGGAGACGCGCCCGCTGCAGCTGCGGGTGTTCGGCGACCAGCTGGCGGGGGAGCACTTCTTCCACCGGCTGGAGGACCTGCGGGCCAGGGGCGCGGTGCACGTGGAGGCGCTGGAGGTCTTCCATATGTGCCTGCTGCTGGGCTTCCAGGGGCGCTACGCGCTGGATGGGCGGGACAAGCTGGATTACCTGGTGGCCAGGCTGGGGGACGAGATCGCGCGCATGCGGGGACGCACGCGCGGGTTTGCGCCGCATGCGGAGCGGCCGGACGAGATCGTCAACCGGCTGCGCAGCGATCTGTCGCTGTGGGTGCTGATGGCGGTGTTGTCGCTGGCGGGACTGGGGGGGTATCTCGGGTTCCGGACGGTGCTCGCGCGCGATACCGGGCTGGCGATGGCGCAGTACAACGACCTGGTGAAGCTGCCGCCGAAGGCGGCGAATGTGACGATAACGCTGCCCTAGAGTGCACCGCTGGCGCCTATGACTCCCCGCGAAGGCGGGGCCCAAGTTTGCGCAAACATCGCTAGTCTCAAACGAAGGTGGTACGCGCCGAACTTAGGCCCCCGCCTGCGCGGGGGTGACGGTTTTACGGCTGATGGCTATGGATTACTGCACCACCTTGAACTCGATCCTCCGGTTCCTCGCCTTCCCTTCCGCCGTCCGGTTGTCCGCCACCGGCCGGTCCGGCCCTTCTCCCGACACCGCGACCGACTCCTCGGCCACCCCATGCCCGACCACGTAGGCCTTGACCGCCTCCGCACGCGCCTGGCTGAGCGACAGGTTGCTGGCCCTGGACCCGGAATTGTCCGTATGCCCGATCACCTCCACCTTGACGCCCTTCAGCTCGAGCATCGCCGCCGCCATCTGGTCCAGCACCGCCATCCCCGCCGGCGTCAGGGCCGCCTTGCCCGATTCGAACTCGATGATCCGGTCGGCCAGCGCCTCGTCCAGCACGCTCTGCTGCGACACCGCCACCCGCAGCCCGTTGTTCACCGTATAGGTCGGATTCAGGCTGGCCGCGATGTCGCCGGCGATCTTCTGGCGCTGCGCCTCGCTCTCGACGTCGCCGCGCAGGCTGACCTTGTTGCCGTCCACCTTGAGCTGGCCGCCCTTGATCAGCTTGAGGTTCGGCCCCACCAGGCGCTGCACGTAGTCGTTCCAGTTGGCCGGCGCCGATACGGTGCCGACCGACAGCTGGTCCACCACGCGCGAGGCGCCGTACAGCGTGCGCAGGCGCTCCAGCAAGGCCGCCTTGCTCGCCTCGTCGGTCACGGTGCCGCTCACCACCACAGGGGCCAGGTGCCGGCCCTCGTTCTGGCCCTGGGCCGGGCCGGCTGCCAGCGCCAGCAGCAGGAAGATGCGTTGAAGTCTCACGCCGCGCCTCCAATGAAGGTCTTCATGAACAATTCGCGCGCCAGGTAGAGCGGCAGGTCGGGCTGGGCCAGGTAGCTGGCCAGTTCGCGCACGTCGGTATCGAACCGGAGCTGCTCGTCGATCCAGCCGGTGTCGTCCAGCCGCACCTGCAGCTCGGCGCCGACCAGCGGGTCGATCATGGCGCGCAAGGTCTGCGCCAGCGCGCCGCAAAAGCCCACCACCAGCACCGGGCGCTCGTCCTGGCGGGTCAGGAACAAGGCCAGGTCGAAGCCCGAGCGGCGCAGGAAAGGCGCGATCAGTTCCAGCCACAAGGCCGCCACCACATGGCGCGATTCGAGCCCTCCCGGCAGCGGCAGCACCAGGCTCTTGTGCAGCTCGGCCGGCTGGCTGTGCATCACCGGCTGGAGCAGCAGGCCCAGCGCCAGCACCAGCCGGGCCACGCCGCAGCCGCCCAGCATCGCATCGAGCGAGTCGACCGTGCCCTCGGCCAGCAGGCGCGCCAGGCCGTCCTCGTCGCCCGGCACGATGACGCCGTCGGCGATCGCCTGCAGCCAGGGCGCCGGGTCGCTCGCGGCCAGCACCTTGGGACAGGTCTGCTCCAGGAACATCCACAGCGGCCCGAAGGCCAGCGGGCAGCGCGCCACGAAGGTCGAGGGATCGGCCACTTCCAGGGTGCGGGTGGCGAGGAAGGGAAAGCGCCGCCCCGACTGGTCGTGGCTCGGCAGCAGGTGGCCCGCCACCGCATGGCGGCGCGCCGGCCCGACCAGGGCGAAGCTGGCCGGCGCCATGGCGTCGTAGTCGATGCGCCAGCGCGCGCTCGAGGTCAGCAAGGTCATCGCCTGCGCCAGCCATTGGTCGAGCATCCCGATCGCCGCCGTGTCCGGGGCCAGCTTGACGAAATCGGCGCGCGCCGGGATCTTGCCGAAGTAGCCGATCCGTTCGTTCCGCATCACGGCACTCCGTCCAGGCTGGCGACGGCGGCTTCCGGCGTGGCCCGGCCGACAATGGCCGGCGGCAGGCGCATGCCATGGAAGCCCTTGCTCGAGGCCTGTGCGCCGCCGCTGGAATCCGGGCTGCTGACGATCTTCAGGTCGACCGATACCGCAGCCGCACTGGCCCCGTTCCCGGCCGCCCAGCGCAGTTCGAAGGACCCGTCGTCCTTGCGCCTGCGCTGGGCGGCGCCCACCATGCGCTTCAGGCCGAACTGCCCCGGTTCGTTGAACAGCTCCACCGTGCGCCCATCGAAGGTCACCGCCGTGATGCGCGCACCCGCCGCGCCTTGCGGCCCCGGATGCACCATGTTGGTCCAGGCCGGCGGAGTGTTCTTGTAGCGCAGCTGCTGGCCGTCGACCTCGATGGTGTATTCCAGCAGGCCGGGACCCGGCTTGGGCAGGAGCTGGAACACGGTCTGATCCGCGGCGGCGGTCGCCACGCCGTTGCTCGACAGGGGCGCGACCCAGCCCGGGAAGGCCGCCACCGCCTGCGGTTCGAGCTTGATGCCGATGTCCGCCCAGGTGCGCGCCGCCAGCACGTCGCCGCGCCGCACCACCAGCGGTCCCATGGAGGTGTTGACGAACTTGGCCACCGCGCCTTCGGGACCGAACACCTGGCCGATTTCCGCCGGGCTGGCCTCCACCTTCGAGGCCGCGTCGAAGGGATACTTGTTCGCCAGGGTGCGCTGGAAGGGTTCGACCACCTGCGCCTGCCAGGTCTTGTTGATCTCGGCTTCGGACGGCAGCACGATCATGGCAAAGGTCTGGATCAGCGGCCGCACCAGCAGCGGCCGCAGGGCCGACTTCTGGCTGTCGCTCATCCCGGTCAGCATCTGCTCGTCGACATAGCGCAGCGCGTCGGCCAGCTCCGAGTCCTTGCCTTCCAGGGTCTGCTGCATGAACTGCTTGGCGCCAGGACCGGGATCCCCCTCGTTCTTCAGCCCGTTCAAGCGTGTGCGCAGGCGCGACAAGGCTTCCAGGTAGCCCTTCAGCAGCGACTTGTCCTGTTCCGTGGTCCCGACCAGGCGGGCCACGGCCGCGAACTCGCGCCCGACCGGCCCCGCCCCCGCCTGCTGCTGGGCCAGCAGCTGGGCCGGGTCGACCGCGTCGGCCAGGGTGCGGGCGTCCGACGGCGCCCGGCGCAGCACGACTTCCTTGAACCATTGGAGCACGCCGCGCTCGGTCTTGCCCATCTTGACCTGGACGCCGCCGGGGCTGTCCCAGGCCGTCTCCTGGTAGATGGTTTGCAGCAGCTTGGCGATCGGCGAGGTCTGCGGGTCGCCCAGGCGGTTCATGGCCTGCACGCTGCCCTCGAAACCCTTCAGGTCGGCGATCGCCACGCCCTGCACGAACTTCATCCACTCTTTCGCATAGTCGGCCTTGTACATGTCGACCAGGGCTTTCTGGATCTGCTCGGGGCTGCCCTCCAGGGTCAGGTCGTCCCTGGCGGCCGTCTTGAGCACCCAGTCGACGGTGTTCAGCTCTCGGTTCGAGGCTTCGCGGATCGCGCCGAGCACGAATTTTTCCCAGGCCGCGCGGGTGAAGGCGCCGCTCACCGCGTGGCTGCCGGCCACCAGGGCCTGGTCCTGCTCGCCCACGATGCGCGCCACCGTCGCCGCCGGGAAGCGGGTCGCGGCGCGGGTCTTGATGTCGGCGTAGACGCGCTCGCGCGCCGGCGTGCCGCGCACCACGCGGCGCAGGTGCTCGCGGGTGCCGTCCAGGAGACTGAGCTTGAGCGCCACCTGGGGCCAGGCCGGGTCCTGGATCTGGGCCAGGTGGAAGGTCAGCAGGCGCTCCGCGCTGCGGATCATCTGCTCGCGGGGCATGGCGCCGCGGTTCGCCTCCAGCCAGTTGCGCCAGTAGCGCGTCAGCTGGTCGTTCAGGTGGCCCGGCTCCGCGTGGCTTTTATCGCCCAGCATCAGGTAGGTCTTGAGGGCGTTGTAGGCGTCGCCGACGTTGGTTGGCGAGACGTCCTGATAAGGCCGGCCGGGTTTTGCCGCCGGCGTGCCGGCCTGGCCCGCCGGGTCGAGCTGGCCGTCGCTGGCATTGACTTCCTGGAGCATGGTTTCCAGCGCCGCCGTCACCGGTTCGACCATCACCGCGCGCACGCCGGCGAAGTATTCGTCGCGCAGCTTGCGTTCCAGCTCCCCGCCCTGGTACAGGCCGAAGGCGAGCGCCCAGGGCTGGTCGTTCCCGTAGCGCTCCAGCTGCTCGATGCGGTCCTGCAGGATGTCGAGCGCTTCCAGGCGCGCCTGCAGGTCGATCCGGCCGGCCTGCAGCTTCCTGACCTTGTCCAGGTCGGACTGCACGTTGGCCACCAGCTGGCGGTTGCCCATAAAGGACCAGGACCAGGCGCCCATGGCCGCGCCCAGCAGGACCGTGGCGCCGAAGAAGGCCGCGATCGTCCAGCGGCCGGCGGCGGGATTGGTGTAGCGCTTGACCAGCTCCCTGTCGGCGAAGATCACCTTGCGGAACAGCTCCAGCAGGAAGTAGCCGGATTGCTCTTCCACCTCGCCGGCTTGCTGCTCGCGCAGCGCCAGGTCGAAGCGGCTGGCCACGCGCTTGCTCGACAGGTCCTGCACCCTGCCTTCCTGGAGCGCGCTGGTGAGGTAGAAGCCCCGGAACACCGGCTTGAACTGGTAGGTATTCTCCTCGAACAGCGTGGCCAGGAAGGCGCGCAGCGGGGTCTTGATGGCGGCAAATTCCAGCGGGAAGGTGAACACGCCGGGGCGCATGGCGCTCCCGCCCTTGCCCAATGCGCTGCCCATGCTGGCCAGGCTCATTTCCTTGAGGCCGTCGTGCAGCTCGTCGAAATGCTCGTCGAAGAAGCCCAGCACGTCCTGCGGCGCGCTGCGCCGGTTGTAGCGCAGGGTCGCCCCCCAGATGCGGTCGCGTTCCGAGCGCTCGGTGCAGTGGAAGAAGTCGGTGAATCCGGCGATCAGGTCGGCCTTGGTGAAGACCACGTACACCGGCGCATGCACGCCGAGCCGCTCGGTCAGTTCCTGCACCCGGGTGCGCAGGTTCTTCGCCAGCTCGTGCGAGGCCTTGGTGGGCCCGGCCACGAGTTCGGCCACGCTGACGGCGATCAGGATGCCGTTGATCGGCGCCCGGCTGCGGTGCTTCCGCAGGAGGTCGAGGAAGCTGAACCACTCGGCGCGGTCGTCCTCCTGCACCGAATAGCGCCCCGCCGTGTCGAGCAGGATGCCGTCGGTGGTGAAGAACCAGTCGCAGTTGCGCGTTCCCCCCACGCCCTGCAAGGCCTTGTTGCCGGGGATCGGAAAGCTCAGGCCGGAATGGACGATGGCGCTGCTCTTGCCGGCCGCCGGGTTCCCGATGATCATGTACCAGGGCAGCTCGTAGAGCGCCGCGGCGCCGCGGGTCAGGCCGAGCTTGGAGGTCTTGATGGTGGAGATGGCCTCGCCCAGGTTCTTGCGCAGGACCGCTAGCTCGTCCTTGCCGGTATCCGTACCGGACTCGCCCCGGGCGATCGCCTCCCCGAGCCGCGCCGCCGCCCTGCCGCGCAGCCAGCGCCGCACGGCCCACCAGGTGCCCCAGCCGGCCAGCAAGGCGAGGCCGGCAATCGCGGCCCAGATCATGCCGGCGCCGAGCACTTCGGCGCCGATCACCAGGATTGCCGCCAGCGCGGCCACACCAGTCGCGACAAGCACACGCCTGTCGGTCAGAAATTGCCAGAGTCGTGCCATGACGGGATCAGGTTGAGGGTTGCGAAATAAGTCCTACAGGAAATGCTCGCACGCCTGCGCCGGCCTGCACTTGAGACTGCGCAACTGTCAGGGAAGACCATGCCGCCCGGGTGTCCCGGGCGTTCAAGGGCGCATCACGCCGCGCATGCGCAGCTCGATGTGGCCAAAATCCATCATGGTCCAGCGTCCGCCCCAGGTCAGCCCCAGCGACTCGGCCACCTCGCCGTACAGCTGGTAGCCGCGCATGGCCCACGGATCCTTTTCCGAGATCACCAGTTTCCCCTCGCGCAGGAAGGCGCAGTCGGCGGCCAGGCCGTACTGGTGCCAGCTCTGGAAGGCGCGCGCATTGGTGACGTGGCCGCCGGCCTTGGCCAGCTGGTCCTGGCGCGCCGGGCTGCGGTAGCCTTCCAGCAGGGCCATGTCGTAGCCGTGCTTTTCCTTCATGATCTTGAAAGCCAGCAGCAGGCGCTGGCTGAAATCCGGGTGCAGCAAGCCCCAGTTGCGGCTGGCGTCGGCCAGCATCGGGCGCACCAGTTCCACTTCGCGCGTGGTGAAGACCAGCGGCGGCAAGGCCACCGGCGGCACCAGGTGCTCGCCCTTGAGCAGGGCCGCCACCTGGGCGTCCGGCAGCGCCTCGGCGCTCTCGTAGACCGGCAGCATGGCCGGGTTGCTCAGGGCCAGGGCCAGCAGCGGCGGGATCAGCACCAGCGGCGTGCCGATCGCGAACGCCACTTGATGCAGCTTGACGAAGCCGAGCAGCCGCTCCCGGAAGTCCGACGCCATGCTCGCGCGCAGCATGCCGGCATGGCGGTCCCCGGCCTGCCGCCATGCCTGGCTGCGCTGCTCCACACGGCTGCGCAGGCCGAGCAGGCCGCGCGCGATCGCACTGCGCCCGCTTGGGAACAGCACAAGCCAGATCACGGCCGACGCCAGGCAAACGTACAGAAGGGCGACAAAGATCAGCATCGAGACTCCCTAAATTGTTTCTAATCAGAACCAGGAAAGCCCATCTTAGGAGTACTGCCGTGCGTCCTTCAGACGAACATCAAGCCACCTCCACGCGCCCCAACCTGATGTCCTCTTCCAGGTCCGGCGCCAGCCGCCACGGCGAAGACAGCATCCTGGCCAAGCTCGAACGCGGCCCCGCGCGCCGCCACGGCCGACGCTCCGTGCTGCGCAGGATCGGCTACGGCGCGGGCGTGCTGGTCGCGGTCGCGCTCACGGCCACCCTGGCCTGGCTGGCCGCCGACAACGGCAAGCCGCCGCCGATGCTGGCCCAGGCAGCCGTGCCCGTCACGCCGCCCGCGATGGTGACGGCGCCGCCGCCACGGCAAGGGGGCGCCGCCGCCCTGATCGACGAACCGCCTCCACCGCCGCCGCCCTTGCGTCTGCTGGAAGGACCACGGATGGCCGCACCGGCGCCCGAGCCCGCCCCGTCCGCCGTGCCGGACCGGCGCCCCGCGCCGCACCCCGTGGCCGCGGCAGCCGTCCGGCC
>CBIHLT010000007.1:0-57927 GCA_966210615.1 uncultured Massilia sp. | reverse complement strand
GTGCGGCCGAGCCGGGTAGCGGGCCTCGTGCTGGCGGGCGCCGGCCGCGCCGGGCAGGCCGGCCCGTGGCACCAGTTCTATTTCGGCACTGCTGCCGGAAACGCCGAACTGGAGGTCCACCGCGCCGACATCGCACGCGTGCTGTGGAAAAAGCATTCCCCGGCGACGCCGTTCGACGCACTGCGCTTCGAGCGCGCCGCGCACGGTTTCGACAACCCCGACCACGTCGCCATCCTGGCGCATGCCTACCGCCACCGGCAGGGCCAGGCCGAGGGCGATCCGCGCTACGCGGCCCTCGAACAGCGCTTCGCCTCCCCGCCGCCGGCCGCCATGCCGGCGATCGTCCTGCAGGGTGGCGCCAGCGCCGTCCCGCCGGCCACGGGCCTGCGGTTTTCCAGCTTCCACGCCTGGCGCGAGCTGCCCGGACGCGGCCACGACCTGGGGCTGGAAGCGCCGGATGCCGTCGCAGCGGCCGCCGCCGAGCTGATTGCCATGGCCAGGTGGCGCACCTGATGCGCTTGCACGATTTCACGGAGAACCAAGAATGATCACTGCCTCCCTGCGCCGCGCCGAAGACGCGGCGGCGCGCCTGCTTCCCCCTTCGATCCTGCTGCTGGGCGCCCGCGCGGCGGCCGCCGCCGTGTTCTGGCGCGCCGGCCGCACCAAGGTCGAGGGCTTCTTCAGCCTGAAGGCATCGACCTACCAGCTGTTCGAGTTCGAATACCAGGTGCCGCTGCTGCCGCCGGAGCTCGCGGCCCAGCTGGCGACCGTGGCCGAGCACCTGTTCCCGATCCTGCTGGTGGCCGGACTGGCGACCCGCTTGTCGGCCCTCGGCCTGCTGGCCATGACGGCCGTGATCCAGCTGTTCGTGTATCCGGACGCCTGGCCCACCCACCTGTCCTGGGCCGCCCTGCTGCTGCCGCTGGTGGCGCGCGGCGGCGGCGCGCTGTCGCTCGACCGCCTGCTGCTGCGGGCCGGCAGGGCGCGCGACTCGTTACATGGTGTATGAACTCTCTTGTGGCCCGGCCGGTTTATCGCGGCCGGGCCCGCATCTATAGTGTTCCCACCGCAGCCGCAATGTGTGCGGCATCCAGGGAGGAAACCATGAAACCGCATTCGACGTCCGTATGGCCGCCTTACCGCATGAACCTGATCTACGTCGCCGACCCGATCTGCTCCTGGTCCTACGGCTTCGGCAAGGAGCTGGCGGCGCTGCGCGCCATGCACCCTGAGCTGAGCCTGCACATCGTTACCGGCGGCTCGCACGCCGGCCGCGGCGCCGTCCTCGACCTGCAAGGACGGCAAATGCGGCTGCGCCATTGGGAGCGGGTGCAGGCCAATACCGGCCTGCCTTTCGACCGCACGGCCTTCCTGGCGCGCGACCATATCGTCGACGATTCCGAGCCGGCCAGCCGCGCCTTCGTCGCCGCGCGCCGCCTGGCGCCCCAGGCGGACCTGCTGGCGGTACTGCGCCGACTGCAGCACGCCTTCTACGCCGAAGGCCGCGACATCGCCAGCGGACCGACATTGGCGGAGCTGGTCGTGGGGGAGCTGCAGGCCCAGGGGCTGGACATCGACACCCGGCGCTTCGAGGCCGAATGGCGCTCCGAAGGCGCGCTCATGGAAACCCGCGCCGACTTCCGCCTGGCGCGGATGCTGGGAGCGGACAACTTCCCCAGCCTGCTGCTCGACACCGGCAGGGGCATCGTCGAGATCAGCCCGGGCTATGCCGAGGCCGGCCTGCTGGACATGCGGCTGCGCGGCGTCATGGACGCCATGCCGCGCGTGGCCTAGGCAGTGGCCTTGCGCTTGCGGAAGGTCGCCACCTTGTGGCGGTTGCCGCACAAGGCCATGCTGCACCAGCGGCGCTGGTGCGATTTCGACTTGTCCAGGAACCACAAGGTGCAGGCCGGGTTCTCGCAGCGCTTGACCAGCTCGAACCTGCTCTCGCTCAGCAGCTGGGCCGCCGCCTCGGCCACGGGCGCCAGCAGTGCATCCTGTGCGTCGCCCAGGTAGCGGATCTTCAGGCGCGCTTGGCCCTCTTCCTCGCGCAGCACCAGCTGGCGCGGCGCGCGCGCCAGCAAGGCATTGAGCAGGGCAAGGTCGGGCACGGCGCCGTCCTTGCGCTGCGCAAGCAGTTGGCGCAACTGCTCGCGCAAGACGCGGGAAGCCGCCAGCAGTCCCGGCGGCGCCTTCGCGGGCAGCTCGACCGCAGGCGGCACGGCAGCGTGCAGCCAGGCCAGCACCTCCCCGTCGCTGCGCCAGCGCTCGACTTGTTCGCCGTCGAGCGTCATCACCGTATTCATCAGGTCCAGCGCGGGATGATCCCCGTACAGCTCGATGTCCATCGCTCCCTCCCTGAGGTAACCCCTAAAAATCACTTGACAGGTTACAAAATAGGCGTAGCCTATTCTCCGTAACCTGTAAAACTTATTTTATCAGGTTTCATCAACCTTCAAGGAGAACCTCATGTCGCATCCCAGCACCCCCATCCGCGCCGGCTTCCATTCCGTCGAGGCCGACGGCGTCAAGCTGTTCTACCGCGAGGCAGGTCCGCAGGACGCTCCGGTCATGCTCCTGCTGCACGGCTTCCCGTCCTCGTCCCATATGTTCCGCGACCTGATTCCGCTGCTGGCCACCCGCTACCGCGTCATCGCGCCCGACCTGCCCGGCTTCGGCTTCACCGAGGTCCCGGCCGAGCGCAACTACGCCTATACCTTCGACAGCCTGGCGCTGACGATGGAAGCCTTCGTCGATGCGCTCCAGCTCAAGCAATACGCGCTCTACGTCTTCGACTACGGCGCGCCCACCGGCCTGCGCCTGGCCGCCGCCCATCCGGAACGCGTGACGGCCCTGGTTTCCCAGAACGGCAACGCCTATCTCGAAGGCCTGGGCGACGCCTGGGCGCCGCTCAGGCAATACTGGGCCGATCCGAGCCTGGAAAACCGCGAGACGATCCGCGGCTTCCTGAGCCTCGATGCGACCAGGTGGCAGTACGTGCATGGCGTGGCCGATCCCGCCAGCGTGGCGCCGGAAGCCTATCACCTCGACGCCGCCCTGATGCAGCGCCCGGGCAACCAGGACATCCAGCTCGACCTGTTCCTGGACTATGCGAACAACCTGGAGCAATACCCGCGCTTCCAGCACTTCTTCCGCACGGCCCAGGTGCCGACCCTGGCCATCTGGGGCAAGCACGACCCCTTCTTCATTCCGCCGGGCGCCGAGGCCTTCCGCCGCGACAATCCGAACGCCGTGGTGCAGCTGCTCGACACCGGCCATTTCGCGCTCGAGACCCATGTCGAGGTGATCGCGGCCGAGATCCACAAGCTGCTGGCGCGCGCAGCCCGCTGATCTTCCCCGGCTTCCTACCTGGCCAGCACCACGATGGGTTTGCCCTTCTCGACCAGGTAGGTCGCCAGCTCGGCCGCGTGGCCGGCGCCGGGATTCCTGGCGGCGTGCACCGTGCCCGCCGGGAGGAACAGCGACTCGCCGGCCTTGAGCACGACCGGCTTGCCTTCCACTTCATACTCGACCGTCCCTTCCAGCACATAGGCGATTTCGACGCCCGGGTGCGAATGCCGCGGGAACGACGCGCCGGGGCCGAAATCGACGCGGACCTGGACGGCTTCGCGCTTGGCATCGAGATCCTTGCGCACGACTTCGGTGCGGCCGATGCCGTTGGCGTCGAGTTTTTGCGCCTGCGCGGGAATCGAGGCCGCCGTTGCAGCAAATGCGGCGGCGGCGCCGATGGTGGCGAGGACGCGCTTGCGGGTGGATGGCGATGCTTGCATGTGGTTTCTCCTTGGATGGGCCGGGCCGCGCGCCGGGATGGCGCGCGCCGAAGGCCGACGCTGTGATTAGACAGCGCCGGTGTATCCGCCACATGTTGGTTTGTGTCCTGGAGCGAGGCTTGTGTATCCGGACGCCTGTCATACACATGCGGATACAAATCCCCTGTCAGGCTGGCGGCGGCTCGGTGAAGGTCTTGTTGACGATGCGCCAGCGTCCGTCCTGTCGCAGCAGCGACAGCACATTGTAGTAATCGTGGCCGAGCGCGGGGACGTGGACGCGCGCGACCGCCAGGTCATGCATGAGGTCGAGCGCAAGCAGCTGCATGCGGAAGCGCTCGCCCCGCGCCTGCGGGGACTGGCGCCGCGCCACCCCGTCCAGGTAGGCGTCCAGTCCCTTGTGGTAAGGCTCCCCGCCCGGCTGCGCGAACAGCGCCGCCTGCGGGTGGAACACGCTGCGCAGCAGCGCCACGTCGCCCGTGTACAAGCCCCGGAAGTAATCCTCCAGCAGCTTGGCGATGGCCCGGTGCTCGTCCATGGCTGCCGTGGCTCAGGCCAGCCGCGCGACGGTGGCGCGCAGGCGGCGGCCGAACAGGGTGGCTGTCTGGATGTCGCCTTCCACCATCTCGTCGGTCGAGGCGTCGGACGGCGTGGCCGTGGCCAGGCCCGCGAACGAGGACAGGTAGTTGACGTCGTCGCGCCGGGCGGATTTCGCATTGCTCGGCATCAGGCCGGTGCCGACCCAGACCATGCCATGCTGCTGCGCCAGCGTGAACATGGTGTACAGCGTGGTCTGCTTGTCGCCGGCGACCGAGGCCGAATTGGTGAAGGCGGCGCCCAGCTTGTCCTTCCAGCCCTGGCGCGCCCAGACCGCGGAACTGGCGTCGGCGAACTTCTTGAACTGCCAGCTGACGTTGCCCATGTAGGTGGGCGAACCGAAGACGATGGCGTCGGCCGCCTCCAGCGCTTCCCACCCGCCTTGCGGGAGGGCGCCGTCGGCGTCGATGGCCAGCAGGCGCCCGCCGCTGCCTTCGGCCACGGCTTCGGCGATCTTGCGGGTGTGTCCATAACCGCTGTGGAACACGATGACGATGGATTTGTTCATGATATTGATTCCTTGCGTGATGGCCCGGATGCGATCCGGGCCTGTGATGTTTACTTCGCGGCGGCCTGGCGGCGGCGACGCACGGTCACCATTTCGCCGCCATGGCCCCAGTTGTCGGTATCGACTTCGTCGATGACGACGAAGGTCGATTCGGGGTCCTTGCCGAGGATGTCGACCATCAGGCCGGTGGCGCCGGCGATGATCTTTTCCTTCTGCTCGCGGGTGACGCCTTCGTCGGTCACCTGTACCAGGATGTAGGGCATGATGGGCTCCTTGATGCGTTGGATGGGAAGGATTACCAGACGCCGGCCGTCGCGCCGCCGTCGACGCTGAGCACGACGCCGGTGGTGAAGCTGGCGTCGGTCAGGTACAGCACGGCGTCGACGATGTCCTTGACGCTGCCGTACTGGCCGGTCGGCTGCAGGCCCTTGAGGAACTCGCCGCTGCCTTCGGCGTGCAGGGGCGTATCGATGATCCCCGGCGCGACCGCGCTCACCTTCACGTTGTGCGGCGCCAGCTCCAGCGCCAGCGCACGGGTCGCGCTGTTCAGGCCGCCCTTCACCAGCACCGGCAGCACCGCCGGCAGCTTGGCCGTCGGCTGGATCGCCACGCTGGCCGTGATATTCACGATATGGCCGGCCTTGTTCGCCGCCATGTGCATGGCCGCCTGCTGGGACGGATAGAAGAAGCCCTTGAGGTTGGTCGCGACCAGCCGGTCGATGTCCTCCGGCGTGTAGTCGGCGAAGGGCTTGGCGATGAAGATGCCGGCATTGTTGACCAGCACATCGACCTTGCCGAAGCGCGCGAACGCCACGTCGAACAGGTCCTGGGCGGTCTGCGCTTCGGCGATGTCGCCGGCGACGCCGACGAAGCCGGCCGGGTGGCCCAGCTGGGCGGCGGCCTGGTCGAGGCGCGCGGCGCTGCGGGCATTGCCCACGACGTTGTCGCCGCGTTCCAGGAAGGCGGCCGCCAGCGCCAGGCCGATGCCGCTCGAAGCACCGGTAATGACGACGGTACGAGGTTGCTTGCTCATGATGTGGTCCTTTCCGTGAGAGGAGGAGTCACCTGCGGCCGGTGCCGCAGCGTGTCGTCCATGGCGCTTACTGTAGGCAGTTGCGGCGGCCGGAAAAAGATGGAGCAGAGCAATACAATCGATACATCATGTAATGAATCGAGGCGCCGCCCGGCGCCTTGGGACGATGGCGGGGATCAGCGCGGAGCGCGCGGCTTGCGCCAGCCGGGCGTCGCGCGCAGCTGCTCGACCAGGAAGTCGACGAAGGCGCGCACGCGCAAGGGGATATGGCGGGCGTGGGGATAGATCAGGCAGAACGGACGCGAGCGCCCGCCGTATTGGGACAGTACTTCCACCAGCCGGCCTGCCTTCAGGTCCGCATCGACGATGAAACGATAGGTCTGGAACAGGCCGCCGCCCGCGCGCGCGAGGGTGACGGCGCCCAGGATGTCCTCCGCACATCCGTACAGGCCGGTGGTCGCGAGGTCGATGTCTTCGCCGCCGTCGGCGAACAGCCAGGGAATGGTGCGTCCGGTGCTCGGCAGGGCGAACTGGATGCAGTTGTGCTTGTGCAGTTCGTGGGGATTGGCCGGCGTGCCGGCGCGCCGCAGGTAATCGGGCGTGCCGACCACCACCAGTTCCGCGTCTTCCAGCGTGCGCGAGATCATGGTCGAATCGGCCGGCGCACGGCCGCGGATGGCGAGGTCGAAGCCTTCGTCGACGAAATCGATATTGCGGTTGGAGAGGTGGAATTCGATTTTGACGTCGGGATAGCGCTGCGAGAAGGCCGGCAGCAGCGGCAGCACGCGGTAATGCCCGTAGGGCGTCGGCATGCTGATGCGCAGCACGCCCGAGGGCGCGCTCTGGCGCCCCGTCACCAGGCGCTCCGCCTCCACCAGCTGGTTGAGTGCGGCGCGGCACTGCTCGTAGTATTCGCGGCCGGCGTCGGTGAGGTTCAGGGTGCGGGTGGTGCGTACGAACAGGCGCACCCCCAGGCGCGCTTCCAGGCGCGAGATGGCGCGGCTCACCGCGGCTGGCGTGATGGCCGCCGCCGAAGCGGCGGCGGTAAAGCTGCCCAGTTCGGCCGTGGAGCAGAACAGCTCGATGCTGCCCAGGAGGATGTCGTCGAATTGGCGGCTCATCGATACATATCAGCGGTTCATGCCATGGTGTCCATGCTGCCGATGATACCCGCCCGTGCTTATTTGGTCACCGTGAGGACGCTGCGCTTGCCGCCCTTGAAGCCGTACAGGGTGATGGTTCCGTCGCGGATATCGCCTTTCGCGTCGAAGGCGATCGGACCGGTCACGCCCCTGGTCTGGATCCCGGCCAGCACCGGCAGGTACTTCGCCGGCGCGGACGACCCGGCCTTGACCATCGCCTCGGCCAGGGTCATCACCGCGTCGTAGGCATACGGCGCGTTGATCTGCACATCGATGCCGAAGCGCTTCTTGTAGTCCGCGCGGAACCGGTCCATGCCGGCCTTGGCCTCGCCCTGCACGCCGCCCGCTTCCGCGCACACCACCTGGCCGTCGGCCATGGTGCCGCCGGAGAGCTTGTGGATCTCGTCCGAGCAGATGCCGTCGCCGCCCATCATGCGCACGTTCATGCCGAGCTGCTTCATCTGGCGCAGCATGGGGCCGGCGGTCGCGCTCATGCCGCCGAAGAAGACCAGGTCCGGCTTGCTGGCGCGGATGCGGGTGATGATGGCGGAAAAATCGGTGGCCTTGTCGTGGGTGAACTCGCGCGCCACCACGCTGCCGCCCTGCTTCTGCAGGCTGCGCGAGAATTCGGTCACCAGGCCCTGGCCGTAGGCGGTGCGGTCGTCGACCACCGCCACGCGTTTCGCCTTCATGCCCTCGATGGCGTAGCGGCCCAGCGCCTGGCCCAGCTGCACGTCGTTGGCCACCACGCGGAAGCTGGTGTTGAAGCCCTGCTGGGTGTACTTCGGCGAGGTGGACGAGGGCGAGATCTGCGGGATGCCGGCCGCGTGGTAGATCTTCGAGGCCGGGATCGTGGTGCCCGAGGTCTCGTGGCCGACCATGCCGTGGATCTTCGCATCGACCAGCTTCTGCGCCACGCTGGTGGCCTGCTTCGGATCGCCGCCGTCGTCCTCGGCCATCAGCTGGAAGCTGACCTTCTTGCCGCCGATCTTGACGCCGCGCGCGTTCAGCGCTTCCACCGCCATGCGGGCGCCGTTCTCGGTGTCCTTGCCGAAGTAGGCCACCGGCCCGGTCACGGCCGCCGCGTGGCCGATCTTCACGACCTCCTGCGCCGACGCCAGTCCGGCCACCGCGGCGAGGGCGCCCATCATCACTACCTGCTTGTTCATCGCATCCTCATGGTCACTGCTAGCGCTAACCGCGCCAAAACCGTCCATTCTACCGATTGCGCAACGGCTTCGCTGAAAGTGAGAATTCATGAGAATGCAAGAATCCGAACTCCTGTATTCTCCAGCCCTCATTCGGCGCTCGAGATGCGCCACGCGGCAACAAGACGAAGAGTCACGGAGATCACCATCGACACCCCAGCCAGAATCAGGGCTGCCGGAACACTTGCCGGCGGTCTGCTGCTTTGCTTTGCCGCTCCCTTCGCGCAAGCCCAGCTTCCCCAGCCGAGCCGCACGGTCTACAAATGCGAATCGAAGGGGAAAATCACCTATACGGACGAGCCTTGCTTGGGCGCAAGACGCCTGGATGTCGTGCCGACCCGCGGCGTCGACAAACTGTCCGGCACCGAGCGCACCGGTACGGACGTGGCGAACGAGCGTCGCAGGGAAGTATTCGCGGACGCCCTGCGTCCCATAAGCGGAATGAATGCCGAACAGCTGGCGACGTTTTCCCGGCGCCAGCGCCTGGACTCCCGCTCCCAGCGTGAGTGCGCGCAGCTGGAAGCCGCCATCCTCGACACCGAACAGGCGGAACGGCGCAACACCGGTGCCGGCGTGATCGAATCGCTGCGCCAGGACTTGCTTATCCTGCGCAAGCGCTACCGCCAGCTGGGCTGCTGATCAGGCTTCCTGGCGCTTGAAGACCACCGTGGCCGCCAGGCCGCCCAGCCGTTCCGAGCGGCCGAGGGTGAGCGTGGCGCCGTGGCGTTCGGCGATGGCCTTGATGATGGCCAGGCCCAGGCCGCTGCCGGCGGCCTCGCTGCCGGCCACGCGGTAGAAGCGGTCGAACACCCGTTCACGCTCCTCCTCCGGGATGCCCGGCCCGCTGTCCTCGACTGTGACCCTGAGCGCGCCGCCGTCGAGCACCACCGAGATATCGGCCGTGCCGCCCGCGGGCGTGTACTTGATGGCGTTGTCGACCAGGTTGCGCAGCAGGATCTGCAGCGCGTCCGGCTGGCCTTCCACGCTGGCCGGGTCGGCCTGCTGAACGCCCACGTCGACGCCCTTGGCCGCGGCCACGCCGGCCAGGTCGGCCACGGTGCGGCGCGCCAGGTCCGCCAGGTCCACGGGACGGCAGGCGGCGCCGGTGGCGGCGGTGGCTTCCTGGCGCGCCAGCACCAGCAGCTGTTCGACCAGGCGCGTGGCGCGGTCGATGCCGGCGGTCAGGCGCGCCACCGCCAGCTTGCGCGCGTCCGCGTTGTCGGCGCGCTCCAGGCTCTGCGCCTGCAGGCGCAGCGCGGCCAGCGGCGTGCGCAGCTCGTGCGCGGCGTCGGCCACGAAATTCTGCTGGGCGTCGAAGGCGGTCTTCACACGGCCGAACAGCAGATTCAGCTCCTGCACCAGGGGGCGCACCTCGTCCGGCAGGCCGGCCTCCGACACCGGCGACAAGTCGTCCGCCTGGCGCGAGGCCACCTGCGAGCGCACCCGTGCAACGGGTTCTAGCGAACCGCTCACCACCCACCACACCACCAGCATCAGGATCGGCATCATCACCGCGATCGGCCCCAGGGTGCGCAGCGCCAGGTTGCCCGCCATGTTGCGGCGCACGGCCAGGTCCTGGGCCACCTGCACGGTCTGGTTCGCGGTCTGGATCGAGAATACGCGGTAGACGGTGCCGTTGGCCTTCACGTTGGAAAAGCCCAGCACCGCGCGCTGCGGCAGGCGCGCGCGCGAAACGCTGTGGAACATCTGGACCCCGTCGGGGGACCACATCTGCACCACCATGTCGTCGTTGCCGGCGCCCCCTTCGCTATTGGCTTCCATGCGCTCCCGCACCTCGGTGTTCGACAAGGGCGTGCCCGAGCGCAGCGAGAGCGCCATCTGCTGCATGTGGTAGTCGAAGATCTGGTCGGCGTCGTGCAGGGCCGTGCGGTAGGCGATGGATGCCTGCGCCAGCGCCGCGATGGTGATGGCCGCCAGCAGGAACCACAGCAGGCGGCCCCGGAGCGAATGGGTGACCTTCATGCCTTCGGGACCATGTAGCCCACGCCGCGCACGTTCTGGATCAGGTCGCTGCCCAGCTTCTTGCGCAGGCCGTGGATGTAGACCTCGACCGCGTTGCTGGAGACTTCATCGCGCCAGCTGTACAGCTTTTCCTCGAGCTGGGCGCGCGACAGCACGGCCCCGGGACGCGCCACCAGGGCTTCCAGCACCGCCCATTCGCGCGCCGACAGCGACACCGGCGCGCCGTCGACCAGCACTTCGCGGGTGGCGGGATTGACCGAGATGTTCTTGTATTCGAAGACGGGTTCGGCGCGCCCGGCGGCGCGGCGCAGCAGCGCGCGGATGCGCGCCAGCAGCTCGTCGAGATCGTAGGGTTTGAGGACGTAGTCGTCGGCGCCGGCGTCCAGGCCGGCGATGCGCTGGGCCACCGAGTCGCGCGCGGTGGCGACCAGCACCGGGGTGCGGTCCTTGCGCGAGCGCATGGAGCGCAGGACGTCCAGGCCGTCCTTGCGCGGGAGCCCAAGGTCGAGCAGGACGAGGTCGTAGTTCTGGTTCTGCATCAGGGCCGTGTCGGCCATTTCGCCGTCCTTGACCCAGTCGACGGCGTAGTGCTCGGCCCTTAACAGGTCGAGCACTACTTCGCCGATCATCGTATCGTCTTCCACCAGCAATAGCCGCATGAATTCCCCGTTCTTGAAACCAGCAGGTCGAGGACGCTACGCTTCCTTAACCGATCCGCACTGGAATGAAGATTCTGTCACTCCCGCGCTGGATCAGCAAGGCCACAGACTTGCTGGCTTTCGCCACCATGTCGCGGACCTGGTCGACGGAATTCACCGCGCGACCGTTGACTGAAATGAGCACGTCGCCCGGCTCGATGCCCGCCACCGCGGCGGCGCCCGAGGCGTCCTCGATCACGAGGCCGGCGGCGATGCCGCTCTGGCGGCGCTCGACCGGCTCGAGCGGACGCAGGGCCAGGCCCAGCCTGGCGCTGTTGTCCTGCACGTCCGCCAGCTCTTCCTGCTGGCGCTTGCCTTTCTCGGAGGCGTCGCCGAGCGTCGCGTCGAGGCGCACCAGCTTGCCGTCGCGCCAGACGTCCAGGCTGACGCGCTCGCCAGGCTTGGCAAGGGCGATGATGCCCGGCAGGTCGCCCGAGGACACGATGGCCTGGCCGTTCACGCGGCGGATCACGTCGCCCGACTTCAGGCCGGCGCGTTCGGCCGGGCCGCCGCGCTCGACGTTCGAGACCAGGGCGCCTTCCGGCGACTCGAGGCGGAAGGAATCGGCGAAGCCCTGGCCGACTTCCTGCACGCTCACGCCCAGCTTGGCATGCTGCACCTTGCCGGTGGCGACGATCTGGTCCTTGATGCGCACCGCCACGTCGATCGGGATCGAGAACGACAGGCCCTGGTAGCCGCCGGTCTGGCTGTAGATCTGCGAGTTGATGCCCACGACTTCGCCGCGGGTGTTGAACAGCGGGCCGCCCGAGTTGCCGGGGTTGACGGCGACGTCGGTCTGGATGAAGGGCACGGCGCCGTCCGGCAGCGAGCGGCCGGTGGCGCTCACCACGCCGGCGGTGACGGTGCTTTCCAGGCCGTAGGGCGAACCGATGGCCAGCACCCACTCGCCCACCAGCAGCGAACGCGATCTGCCGATCGGCGCCACCGGCAGGTTCTTGGCGTCGATCTTCAGCACGGCCACGTCGGTCTTGGGGTCCGAGCCCAGGACCTTGGCGCGGAATTCGCGGCGGTCCTGCAGCTTGACGATGACCTCGTCGGCGCCTTGCACGACGTGGGCATTGGTCAGGATGACGCCGTCCGGGCTGACGATGAAGCCCGATCCGGCGCCGAAAACGACCGGCGCTTCACGACCACCGCCGCCACCACCGTAGCGCGGGTCCTGGAACTGCCGGAAAAACTCGTAGAACGGGTGGCTCGGGTCGAGGCGCGGCATGCCGCCGCGATTGGCGGCGCGGCTGGTGCCGCTGACACGGATGTTGACCACGGCCTTGCCGTTTTGCGCAGCGATGCGCGTGAAATCAGGAAGCGTCACCGTCGCCGCGGGGGCGGCCGCTGCAACTGCGGGCGCGGGCGCGGCGGCCGGCGCGGGGGCGGCTGCGGCGGGCGCAACCTCGGCTGCAACGTTGTTGTGGTTGACGGCAATGGCACCAACCGCTCCGCCAATGACGCCCGCGGCACACAGGGCCAGCGTCATGCGTTTGGCGGTGATGGCAGGTTCGTTAGACATGTATGAGCTCCTGATGAAAATGTCGATGGTGTGGATGATCGATGGAGCTAGTTTCCCGCATGAGCCTTAGACCATGCTTAAGTTGGCAAGAGCGCGCCTTAGGACAGGCTTAAGGACGGGCTAACTCATCGGTTCAACAAGCAAAAAGGGCGCCCCGTACCGCGAGCGCCCTTCTTTTAATTGACTACTACGGCTTCCACTGCCTGCTTAGGCGGCGTCGCGTTGCTCCAGAGCCTGGACGTTGCCGGTGTTACCCAGCGCGTCCGCGATGGCGATCTTGCGCGGCTTCAGGGCCTCGGGCACCTCGCGCACCAGTTCGATGGTGAGCATGCCGTTGTCGAACGACGCAGTGGTGACCTTCACGTGGTTGGCCAGCTGGAAGCGCTGTTCGAAATCGCGTGCCGCGATGCCGCGGTGCAGGTAGGTACGCTGGGTCTCGTCCTTCTGCTTGCGGCCGGTGACGTGCAGGCTGTCACGCTCGGTCACGATCTCGATCTCGTCGCGGCTGAAGCCGGCGACGGCCATCACGATGCGGTACTTGTCTTCGCTCACCAGTTCGATGTTGTACGGCGGGTAGCTCGGCTCGCCACGCTGCTCGAGCAGGTTGGCCAGGCGATCGAAACCAATGGCGGAACGGTACAGCGGAGTCAGATCAAAAGTACGCATGATGTCATATCCTTTTTAAGTTAAGCGATAAGTTGACGGACCTCATTGAGCATCCGTTGAGTCCAATCTAATGCCACGTCTTTCACTTTTCAAGATAATCAAAATATGGTTTTAATCATCGTTTAGCAAATTTTATTTGCAGTATGTTTCCACGGAATCTAGGCTGCAAGAGCGGTGCTACACTCGTCCGTTTGCTTTCACGATCCCGTTTCCATCCATGACTCCAACCCGCAATCTGCTCGCGCGCGCCGTCCGTCCGGCCAGCACCCTGGCCTTCGCCATTGCCCTGGGCCTGCCGGCCCAGGCCGCCATCCCGGCCGTCGGCGACCAGCCCTATCCGGGCACCATCGCCGTCAAGGTCGACGCGACCAACCTGTCGCAGCAGATCTTCCGCATGCAGATGGCGATTCCCGTGCGTCCGGGTCCGCTGACCCTGCTCTACCCGCAGTGGGCGCCGGGCAACCACGGCCCGAACATCCCGCTGACCCAGCTCGCGGGCCTGAAGTTCAGCGCGGGCGGCAAGCCGGTGGCATGGACGCGCGACCCGGTCAACGTCCACGCCTTCCACGTCACCGTGCCGGAAGGCGCCACGACCCTGGACGCCGAGTACCAGTTCCTGTCGCCGCTGGACGGCAGCCAGGGCCGCATCACCATGACCGACGACATCCTCGGCGTGCAGTGGCCGTCGGTGCTGCTCTACCCGGCGGGCTACCACGCGCGCCGCATCACGGTGCAGCCGAGCGTCGTGTTCCCGGCCGGCTGGCAGTTCGCCAGCGCGCTGGAAGTCCAGGAAAAGCGCGGCGACGAAGTGCGCTTCAAACCGCACGACCTCGACACCCTGGTCGACTCGCCGATCTTCGCCGGCCGCTACTTCAAGCGCATCGACCTGGCGCCGGGCGCCAAGGCGCCCGTCATGCTGAACGTGGTCGCCGACAATCCGGAAAGCCTGGAAGCCAAGCCGGAACAGATCGCCCTGCACCGCGCGATGGTGGAGCAGGCCCTCAAGCTGTTCGGCTCGCACCACTACAAGCACTACGACTTCCTGTTCGCGATCTCGGACGAATTCGGCGGCATCGGCCGCGAGCACCACCAGTCGAGCGAGAACGGCGTCAAGCTGGGCTACTTCACCGAGTGGAGCAAGAACGAAGGCGGGCGTGAACTGCTGCCGCATGAATTCGTGCACTCGTGGAACGGCAAGTTCCGCCGTCCCGCGGGCCAGGACGTCCCCAACTTCAACACCCCGCTGCAAAACAGCCTGCTGTGGGTGTACGAAGGCCAGACCCAGTTCTGGGGCAACGTGCTGGCCGCGCGCTCGGGCCTGATCTCGATGGCGCATGCGCGCGAATCGCTGGCGGCCAGCGCGGCCCGCTACGACAACACCCAGGGCCGCGCCTGGCGCGCCGTGCAGGACACCGTCAACGACCCGATCATCAACGGCCGCCGCCCGATCGGTTGGGGCAACTGGCAGCGCAGCGAGGACTATTACGTCGAGGGCATGCTGATCTGGCTCGACGTCGACACCAGGATCCGCGAACTGTCCGGCGACAAGCGCTCGCTGAACGATTTCGCGCGCGCCTTCTTCGGCGTCGAGAACGGCCGCGTGGACGCGCTGCACTACAGCTTCGAGGACGTGGTCGCGGCGCTGAACAAGGTGCAGAAATACGACTGGGCGCCCTTCCTGCGCACCCGCCTGGAAGGCCACGGCCCGGGCGCCCCGCTCGACGGCCTGGCGCGCGCCGGCTGGAAGCTGGTCTACACCGACGCCCCGACCGATGCGGTCAAGGCCGCGGACGACCGCAACAAGCTGACGGACCTGAGCTACTCGCTGGGCTTCTCGGTGCGCCAGGACGGCAGCGTGACCGGCGTGATCTGGGACGGCGTGGGCTTCCGCGCGGGGCTGGCGGCCAACACCACCATCATCGCGGTCAACAACAAGGCCTACAAGGGCGAGGTGCTGAAGGCCGCAGTGAAGGCGGCCAAGGACGGCAAGGCGCCGATCGAACTGCTGGTGAAGAAGGGGAACAACCTGCGCACCATCGCGCTCGACTACCGCGACGGGCTGCGTTATCCGCGCCTGGAGCGGATTGCGGGGACCAAGGACCGGCTGGAAGATCTGTTCAAGCCCATGAAGTAACAGGCGGCGAGAGCCATTCGACGCCGTTCAACGAGCCGGCCGGGCGAGCGCCCGCGCCGGCTTTTTCGCATCCACGCTCCACCGCCGGCATATACGCATGCCGTCCGCGATCGGACGACCGGAGCATTGCCCCTCACGGCGCCTGGCGTTCGCTGGTGAGGATGCGCACCGCGATGCGGGCCGGCGCGGACAGCAGCAGCACGGTCGGGAAAGCGATGACCCAGGCCATCAGCCAAGCGCCCAGCCACTGGCTGGGAAAGTCCGTCACCCAGCCGAGGGCGCGCCATGTCGACACGCCCGAGATCACCAGCGACATCTGCCCCGACAGGATGAAGGCGAACAGCTGGGGCGCGTACTTTTTCGGAATCATGGCTGCTCGTCCGCCAGGCGTTGCAGGGTCGCGGCGAACTGGCGGCCGAACAGGCGCGCGGTCTTGATGTCGCCCGGCGGGAAGGCGTCGGCCGGCGAGGCGTGCCCGGCCTGCGCCATCAGTCCGGACCACGAGCCGAGCCGGTTGGCCGCCTCGTCGTAAGGCACGCCGGCATGCTGCTCGGGCAGGATCGGGTTGCCGAGCCAGAGCATCCCATGCTGCATGCAGAAGGTGAACATCGACAGCAGGGTCGACTGCTTGTCGCCGGCCGGCAGCGAGGACACGGTGAAGCCGGCCGCCAATTTTCCCTTGAGCTTCTGGGTGCGCCACAGCGGGCCGGTGGCATCCATGAAGCCCTTGAAGGGCCCCGACACGCCGCCCAGGTAGGTGGGCGAGCCGAGGATGATGCCGTCGTAATCGCACAGCCGCCCGGTGTCCCGCGCCAGGTCCGTCGCCAGCAGCAGGTCGACGCCGATGCCTTCCCTGCTGCCCGCGCCTTCGGCCACCTGGCCGGCGATGTGGGCGGTGTGGCCATGGCCGCTGTGGTAGATGACTGCGAGTCGTTTCATGCTTCCTCCGATGTGGGTGAATGGATGCCTTCAAGGCGCCAGCAGGCGCAGGCACAGGGCGGCGAGGTAGAGGCCGAGGCCGAATACGGCGTGGTTGGCCAGGCTGCGCAGGCAGTTCCGGAATGGGGTCGGGGTCTTCGAGGCGGCGAAGCCCGCGCCCATGGCGGGCTGCATGACGAACAGCGGCGCGGCCACGGTGGCGACGCCGACCGCCAGCGCCGGCGCCAGGGTCGGGCTGTCCAGCCAGTCCACGCCGGTCACGGCCACCAGCAGGGCGGCGAAGCCCACGCCGACGGCGTAATGGGTGCTCCAGCCCATCAGGCGCTCGCCGGCGACCGGGCGCGCCTTGGCAATGGCGGCATGCGCGACCCGGCCGTGCGCCAGGTGGCCAACCCAGCGCCCGACCAGGGCGAAGTCGAGGGTCTTGACGCCCATGCGCTTGAGCACGATGAGCCAGCCGTCCATCACGGCGGTGGCGCCCAAACCGATGAGTACCAGCTTGAAGATGAGTACGGACGCTTCCATGGTGTTTCCCTTTCACGATTGACCGGACTGCGTATGTGGTCCACTATAGAAGTTGAAGTCAACTTCAAGTCAAGGGGTAATGCATGGACATTGCGGAAGTCGCGAAACGCAGCGGCATGGCGGCGTCGACGCTGCGCTATTACGAGAAGAAGGGCTTGATCGCTTCGACGGGACGCCAGGGATTGCGCCGCACCTTCGGCAAGGATGTGCTGGACCAGCTGGCCTTGATTTCGCTGGGCCAGGCGGCGGGGCTGTCGCTGGACGATATCCGGGGGATGTTCACGCCCAGCGGGCCGCAGATCGACCGCCAGGTGCTGGCGGCCAGGGCGGACGAGATCGATGCGCTGGTACGGCGCTTGAAGGCGATGAGCAAGGGCTTGCGGCATGCGGTGGCCTGCCCCGCTCCCAGCCACATGGAATGCCCGACCTTCCGCAAGCTGCTGGCCTCGGCGGCGTCGGGAAGCATCGACCGGCACTGGCGGCAGGCCGGCAAGTAATGAAGCACACTTGAAGTGCCGGGATCAGGCCTTGTCGGTCACCTTGTAGCGCTGCCGGGCCGGCAAAGTGTAGCTGACTTCCCTGTCGCCGGGCCGCAGCTCGCGCTGCCAGCCATGGGCTTCGTAGAAGCGGTCGGCGCGCGTGCCGATGCCGGTGCTCAGCGAGACCTTGGGATGGCCCTGGGCGAACAGCCAGTCGCAGGCCATCTCGAGCAGGGTGCGGCCGATGCCGCGGCCTTCGCTGTCCGGCCGCACGAACAGCGCCCAGATCGAACCGTCGCGCACGTCGGCCACCGAGAAACCCAGGATTTGCCCGTCCGCCTCGCACAGCCATCCCTGCCCCAGCGTGGTCAGGTAGTCGTGGTACATGGCCAGCGTGACCTTCTCGGGCGAGGACAGCTGGTTCTCGCGCACGGACAGGCGCAGCACCGACAACTCGGGGATATCGGCCAGTTCGGCCTGGCGGTAACTGAGGGGCGTTTTCATTGTTGTTCTCATACTGCGTGGTGTTGTGAATCAAGGTAGCGCGTGCTCCACGCGGCGATGACGCCGGCCACGTATTGCGCATCCTCGCGCCGGCTCAACAGGTGGTCGGCGCTGTCGAGCGACACGAAGCTCTTCGGATGGCGCGCCGCCTCGAAGATCTGCATCGCATTGGACAGCGCCACGGTCCGGTCGAGCGGCGAATGCAGCACCAGCAGCGGCAGGCCCAGGGCATGGACCTTTTCCAGCAATCGGTGCTCGGCGACGTCGTCAATGAACTGGCGGCGGATCGTGAATTCGCGTCCCGCCAGCTTCACCCGCGCTTCGCCGTGCTCGCTGATCGTGTCCAGATGTTCATCGAACAGTCCAAGGATGTGGTGGGGATCGCTGGGCGCGGCGATGGTGGCCACGGCGCGTGTTTCGGGCACGGCCGCGGCGGCGGCCAGCACCGCCGCGCCGCCCAGGCTGTGGCCGACCAGCAACTGCGGCGCGGCATGCTCGGCGCGCAGGAAACCGGCGGCCGCGACCAGGTCCGCGATGTTCGAGGAAAAATTGGTGTTCGCAAATTCGCCTTCGCTGGCGCCCAGGCCGGTGAAGTCGAAGCGCAGCACGGCGATGCCGTGGCGCGTCAGGCCGTGCGCGGTCCGGCTGGCGGCGAGCACGTCCTTGCTGCAGCTGAAGCAGTGGGCGAACAGGGCGTAGGCCCGCACGGGGCCGTCCGGCATATCGAGACGGGCAGCCAGCTGCTGGCCGTCCGCGCCGGGGAAGTGAACGGTTCCGCCAGCCATGGGAGCTCCTTCTTGTTGTCGCACAACGCAGTTCGCGGCGTGCTTTTTGGGCGCAACGATAGCACAGGACAGGACAAATGCAGAGAGATGCATCGCCCCTGCCGCCACGGTATGATAGTTGGGGCGCCCCTGCCTTGCGGGCTGCGGCGCGCCTGCACTGCGACGAACGTTCACCTACTTTACGTCATGCACACATTTGCGCTTTCTTCCGACCGGCACGCGGCGCTCGATTGCCCCGTCTGGTCCAGCCTGACCGGCGGGCACCGCCACTTCGCCATGGGCAACTCGCTCGCCCTGCGCTATCCGCGCGAGGTCGGGCCTTTCGCCGCCCTGGCGGACGACGGCCCGGCCGCCTGGACGGCGCTGGCCGCCCTGCTCGCTCCTGGCGAATCGGTCATGCTGGTGACGCCCGATCCTCTTGCGGGAGCGGATGGGCTCGCAGCGACGCGCCTGGGTCCGGTGCTGCAGATGGTGGCCACGCGCGATGCCGGCAGCGCCGGCGCGGCGACCTTGCTGCTGGGCGAAGACGACGCGGCCGAGATGCGCAGCCTGACCGGGATGACGAATCCGGGCCCCTTCGGCGTGCGCACCCACGAGCTGGGCGAATTCCTGGGCATCCGTGACGGCGGCGTGCTGGCGGCGATGACGGGCGAGCGCATGCGGCCCAGCGGGATGGTCGAAGTGAGCGCGGTGTGCGTGCATCCCGAGCACCGGGGCAAGGCGTATGCGCGCACCCTGATGGTCGAGAAGATGCGGCGCATCGTGGACCGCGGGGACCTGCCCTTCCTGCATGTGTATCCGGACAATGCGGGTGCGATCGCCCTGTATGAATCGCTGGGCTATGTGGCGCGCAGGACCTTGCAGCTGACCATGGTGACGGCGCCGGAATGAGGCGGTCGCCGGCTTGACGATTCGCCCAGCCCTGCATGGCAGGCTGCTCACCCGAACAGGCCATGCAAATACCAGCGCGGCGCGGCATCCTCGCCCGAGCCGACGATGCGCTCGCGGTAGATCCAGTACAGCGTGTGGTCCTGCCCTTCGGCGATGAAATAGTCGCGTGTCTGCGTTTCGCTCCACCATCCCGCCTCGATGCGCTCCGGGGTCGAGGCCACCTTCAGCGGCGAGCCGTAGAAGGGCCGGTGGTTGCGGATCAAGAGCGCGATCGGCTTGGCCAGCAGCCAGGTCGGACGCGGCAGGCTTTGCACATCGGGCGGCATCCCGGCCGCGCGCGCCGCCCGGCCTACCCGTTCCTCCACCGGCACCCAGACATTGGCGACCTCGGGCCGGTAGTCGGCCAGCGGCACCGCCTGCAGCACATTGTCCGCGCCCAGGCGCGCCACCAGCAGCTCGATCATGCGCAGCCGGTCTTCCTCGGTGCCGCCCGGCTCGGGGAACAGCGATTCGCTCGGCGGGGCCATGGCCCGCATCTGCTGCGCTTCCAGCCCCAGGCCGATCACCGGCGCTTCCAGTTCCAGCTTGCCCAGGCGCTCCTTGAGCAGGCGCACCAGGTGCTCGTCGCGCCAGGTGGGCTCGGCCAGGACGATGTCCAGCGCCGTGGGCGGGCGCGCCACCCGGCCGCGCTCGTGTTCCAGCAGCAGGCGGATGCGCTCCACCGCCAGCTGGCGCGCGCACAGCCAGCCGGTGAGCTGCAGCACCAGGTGGTGGGCGCCGGCCAGCAGCAGGTCGGCCTGGTCGATGCGGTCGAACAGCTCCAGCCGCGCCTGGAAATGCTCGGGCGGCGCGATCCATTCGAACAGCTCCGGACTCAGGCCGTAGGCCGCATCGACCAGGTCGAGCAAAGGCCGCCCGCAGCGGCGCTGCAGGCCGGGCCGCGGCAGGCGCCGCAGTTCGTCCAGGCGCTCGCAGCCGATGCCCTCGAACCAGGACGCATAGGCGCGCGCGGGCGGCAGCAGCGCCACCGGCAGCCGGTCGAGGCGACGCGTGAGCGAGTCCATGCGCACGGCGCGCCCCGCATTGCGGCGCGCCAGCAGCCAGGCCCCGCGCGCGGTGGGCGCGCAGCTGATGCAGGCCGTAAAACCCAGCGCGCGCAGGTTCTCGCGCACCCGCGCGCACAGCCGGCGGATGCCGCCGAACAGGCGCAGGCTGGCGCCGATGTCCAGCAGCAAGGTGGCTTCCTCGGCCTGGGCCGCCTGCGGCGTGTACTGCAGCATGCTCATCGCCACCGCCTGCAAGGCCTCGGCCTCGCGCGCGGGATTGCGCTCGTGCAGGCGCGCCTCGGACATCAGCATCAGCACGCCGCCGCGGCGCATGCCGGGCCGGACCCCGGCCGCGCGCGCGGCGGGCGACATCGCCAGCACGCGCTCCTGCTCCAGCACCACGCTGCCGGGGTCACTGGACCAGTTCGGGCTGAAGACCTCGAGCGGGAGCTGGGGCAAATACAGGCCGATCCAGAGACGCATGGCGTTGGAGAAGAGAAGGAGTCAAGGGAAGGAACAGCGGCGCGTCGCGCTGCGGTCCCCGGCGTTTGAGAAAGTCGATGTGCATGCCGCCCGCCGCCGGCCGCAAGGCAAGACGCAGTGGCGCGGGCGATGCGTCCTGCGCCGCAGCCAGCGGACGGAGCATGAAAAACAGGGTTTCGCCGGCCTGCGCCGCCAGGTGCAGGCGGCGCAGGCTGTCGCTGCGCACATGGCTGGCCCAGAACAGCAGCGCCCCGCAACTGCCGCTGCGCAGCACCTGTTCCGCCGCCCACAGCGCATCCGCCGTGCGGCTGCTGCGCAGCCACAGCAGGTGCGCGGGATCCAGGCCGAGCGCGGCCAGCGCCAGGGCCTGGGGCGGATGCGGCGGCTGCAGCAGCACGATGCGGCGCGCGGCGCACTGCGCCAGCGCGGGCTGCAGCAGGCGCATTTCGCCGATGCCGGGCTGTTGCAGCATCAGGTCGGTCAGGGTGCCGGTGGGCCAGCCGCCGCCGGGCAGCTGGGACGACAGGGCCGCGTGGCCGCTGTCGATGCAGCGGGTGCCGGCATGCGCCAGCTGCGAAGCCAGCCACAGCGAAGGGTGCAGGGACTCGGGCGCAAGGCTGGACGCACCATGAGTGTTGGTTGATAGCATAGTTGCGCCGGTAGAAATACTGTATAAATATACAGTACTATCTGAGCCGGAATTTGGCAAGGTATATTCATTTTGAACATACCAGTTGGGTATTTGGTATTGATGAAACTTAAAGATGCGCTATCCCAGCATCCAGGCAAAAGATGAAATAATGCGGGCTCGTCTATTCCCCTTCCAGTAATGACCATCCTGTTCCACCTTCCCGGAGGCTGTTCTTGAATCCCGTCGACATCATCGGCGCCGTCCTGTTCGGCCTTGCCCTGATCCATACCTTTTCCACCAAGGCCTTCGAAGCCCTGGGCCACCGCTATCCGCGCCATGCCGGCCTGTTTCACCTGCTGGGCGAAGTCGAGGTCGTATTCGGCTTCTGGGCCTTCGTCCTGATCGTCGTCATGGCCTTGATGGGCGGAGGCTCGTCCGCCATCGCCTATGTCGAGTCGCGCCAGTACACCGAGCCCTTGTTCGTGTTCGTGGTCATGGTGATCGCGGCCTCGCGCCCGGTGCTCGATGCGGTGCGCTCCCTGCTCGGCGCGATCGCGCACCTGGCGCCGGTGCGCACCGAAGTGGCGCTGTGCTGGCTCGGCCTGGCCCTGGTGCCGCTGTCCGGCTCCCTGATCACCGAGCCGGCCGCGATGACGCTGGCGGCCCTGATGCTGGCCCCTTATGTGTTCCGCACCGGCATGCCGGAATGGCTCAAGTATGCGGCGCTCGGCGTCCTGTTCGTGAACGTGTCGATCGGCGGCACCCTGACCTCCTACGCCGCCCCGCCGGTGCTGATGGTCGCCGGCACCTGGGGCTGGGACAGCGCCTTCATGCTGGAGCATTTCGGCTGGCGCTCGGCGCTGGCGGTCCTCGTCAATGCCACCGGTGCGACCCTGCTGCTGCGCCGCCACCTGGCGCCGCGCGATGGCGCTTCGGCCAGCCCGGCCCCCCTGCCGGTCTCGCTGATCCACATCGGCTTCCTCGCCCTGGTCGTGCTGCTGGCCCACCATCCGGTGCTGTTCATCGGCCTGTTCCTGCTCTTCCTCGGCTTTACCCAGGCCTACCAGCGCTACCAGGATCCCCTGATCCTGAAGGAAGGTTTGCTGGTGGGCTTTTTCCTGGCTGGCTTGGTGGTGCTGGGCGGCATGCAGCAATGGTGGCTGCAGCCCCTGGTCTCCAGCCTCGGGCCGACCGCCCTCTTCTTCGGTGCGCTGGGCCTGACGGCAATCACGGACAATGCAGCCTTGACCTACCTGGGTTCCCTGATCACCGGCCTGACCGATCATGCCAAGTACATGCTGGTGGCGGGCGCCGTGTGCGGCGGCGGCCTGACCGTTATCGCCAACGCGCCCAACCCGGCCGGCGCAGCCCTGTTGCGCCAGGGCTTTACCGATGAATCAATCGGCGCCGTGGGCCTGTTCCTGGGCGCGCTGCTGCCCACCTGCGTGGCGGCGCTGTTCTTCCTGATCTGACATCGAGAACGGAGGCGGTAATGGATGACGACATTCTGGTCAGCAAGGCCGGCACCATCGAACGCTGCTGCCGCCGCGCCCGCGAAGAGTACGACAAGGACCCGGCCACCTTTACCGAGGACATCACGCGCCAGGACGCGGCCACGCTCAACGTGATCCGCGCCTGGGAAGCGGCCATCGAAATGGGCGACTACGTGATCGGCACCGCCCGCCTCGGCCTGCCGCAGGACGAGCGCGAAGTCATCACTATGCTGGCCGAGCATGGCTGGATCGAAGCCACCCTGGCCGAAGACCTCAAGCGCACCGGCGAATTCTGCCGCGCCGAATGGGATTACCAGGAAGCGCCCCTGCCAGCGCTGGTGACCATCATCAAGCGCGGGCTGGACGATTTCGGGGTCTATGCGGCCGCGTTACTCGGCGGCGCACGCACCGCCACAGAGTGAGCCACTGGCGCGTCGGACGCGCGCTAACTGGTATCATGGCGCGTTTCCGGACTCCGATCCCGACGCCGCCTGACACGCTCTCACGGCGCAACACCTACTTACCAAAAGCAAGAAATGACCACACCGACCAATTTGCCCTCCTTCTGGAGCAGGATGTCGATCGCCTTCGGCGCCTTCTTCAAGTCGCTCGGCGACGCCGAGTTTGCCGCGCGCGTGCGCGATGACAGTGTCGGACCGGTGGCTGCGCCGGCTCCCGCCGCACCAGCATCGGCTCCTGCACCGGCTCCTGCGCCTGCCCCGCTGCGCGCCCCGACGCCGGATTCCGCCCTACAACTGCTGAGCCTGTTCCAGCGCGAAGCCCGCCTGATCGACTTCACCCAGGAAAACCTGAGCGCCTATTCCGACGCCGACATCGGCGCCGCCGCCCGCGTGGTGCACGAAGGCTGCGCGCGCGTGCTGCGCGAACACTTCACCATCGAACCGGTGCGCAGCGAAAACGAAGGTTCCCGCATCACGCTCGAAGAAGGCTTCGACGCCGCCAGCGTGCGCCTGACCGGCAACGTGGTCGGCCAGGCCCCGTTCAAGGGCCTACTTCTCCACCGCGGCTGGCGCGCGTCCAAGGTCAGCCTGCCGCAACTGGCCGAGAAGCACGACGCGCGCGTGCTGGCCCCGGCGGAGGTGGAACTGTGACCGACCCACGCTATGCCATCGGCATCGACCTGGGCACCACCCACAGCGCCCTGTCCTATGTCGACCTGCAGGCCAGCGACGGCGAAAAGACCGCGGACGGCGTGCTGCCGGTCCCGCAGCTGACCGCGCCCGGCACGGTCGAAGCGCTGCCGCTGCTGCCTTCCTTCCTCTACCTGCCGCACCCGGACGAACTGGCGGAGGGCGAGCTGGCCCTGCCCTGGAGCACGGGCGGCGAAACCGCGATTGCAGGCGAGATGGCCCGCAGCCGCGGCGCCACCACGCCGATCCGCCTGGTGTCCTCGGCCAAGAGCTGGCTGTGCCATCCCGGCGTGGACCGCCGCGCCGCCATCCTGCCGCACGACGCACCGGAGGAAGTCGAGCGCGTCTCTCCCTTGGCGGCTTCCACCCGCTACCTCCAGCACCTGCGCCAGGCCTGGAACGCGGCGCATCCGGAAGCGCCTTTCGAGCAGCAGTCGGTCACCGTCACCATCCCGGCCTCCTTCGACCCGGCCGCGCGCGAACTGACCGCCGAGGCGGCCCGCCAGGCCGGCTTCGCCCCCACCCTGCTGGAAGAGCCGCAGGCAGCCCTGTACAGCTGGATCCAGGGCAGCGGCGGCCGCTGGCGCAAGCAGGTGCAGCCGGGCGACATCATCCTGGTGGTCGACGTCGGCGGCGGCACCAGCGACTTCTCCCTGATTGCCATCCTCGAGCGCGACGGCAAGCTGGAACCGCACCGCGTGGCCGTGGGCGACCATATCCTGCTGGGCGGCGACAACATGGACCTGGCCCTGGCCCACCTGGTGGCGCGCAAGCTCTCGGCCAACGGCACCCAGCTCGACGCCTGGCAGATGCGCGCCCTTACCTACGGCTGCCGCAGCGCCAAGGAAGCCCTGCTGGCCGACGCCAACGCCACCACCTGGCCCATCGTCGTGCCGAGCCGCGGCTCGAAACTGATCGGCGGCTCGATCCGCACCGAACTCACGCGCGAGGAAGTCACCACCTTCATCACCGACGGCTTCTTCCCGCGCGTGGAAGCATCGGCACGCCCGGCCACCCGCGCCCGCGCCGGCCTGACCCAGCTCGGCCTGCCCTATGCGCAGGATGCGGCGGTCACCCGCCACCTGGCCGCCTTCCTGGCGCGCCAGGCCGGCGCCACCGCCGAACTGGAAGGCTTCAGCGGCCGCGTGAATGCGGAGCACCGCTTCCTGCACCCGAGCGCGGTGCTGTTCAACGGCGGCGTGTTCAAGTCGAACATCCTGGCCCAGCGCGTGATGGACACCATCAACGACTGGCTCTACCTGGAAGGCGCCGAGCCGGCGCGCATGCTGGAAGGCGCGGACCTCGACCTGGCGGTCGCGCGCGGCGCGGCCTACTACAGCTACGCGCGGCGCGGCGGCGGCGTGCGCATCCGCGGCGGCACGGCGCGTTCCTACTACGTCGGCGTGGAATCCTCGATGCCGGCCATCCCCGGCATGGAGCCGCCGATCGAGGCGCTGTGCGTGGCGCCCTTCGGCATGGAAGAAGGCAGCGAGCTCGAGCTGCCGGGCCAGGAATTCGGCCTGGTGGTCGGCGAGCCGGTGCACTTCCGCTTCTTCGGCTCGACCACGCGCCGCCAGGACCGCATCGGCGAAGTGCTGGAATTCTGGGGCCCGGACGAACTGCAGGAGCTGAACGAGATCCAGGCCACCCTGCCGGCCGAGGGCCGCGTACCGGGCGACGTGGTGCAGGTCAAGCTGCATGCGCTGGCCACCGACACCGGCACGCTGGAACTGGCCGCCGTCTCGCGCGACGGCCAGCGCTGGAAGGTGGAGTTCGACGTCCGCACCGGTCCTGAAGGAACGTGACCTACCTCGTCGGCATCGACCTCGGCACCACCAACACGGTGCTGGCCTATAGCGGCAAGGCCGGGAACATCGAGCTGTTCTCCATCGACCAGCTGGTCGCGCCCGGCGAAGTCGCCGGCGCGCCGCTGCTGCCCTCGATGCGCTATCACCCTGCGGACGGCGAGCTCGCGCCCGGCGAACTGCAGCTGCCCTGGGCGCAGGACGACCCGGCCGGCGTGCAGCAAGTGGCGCTGGGCAGGCTTGCGCGCGTGCTGGGCGCCGCCACACCGGGACGCCTGGTGGCCAGCGCCAAGAGCTGGCTCTCGCATCCGGGCGTGGACCGCATGGCGCCCATCCTGCCCTGGGGTGCCGAAGGCGACGTGGCCAAGGTCTCGCCGGTGGCGGCCAGCGCCAGCTATCTCGCGCACCTGCGCGCAGCCTGGAACACGCGCTTCCCCAAGCAGCCGCTCGAACGGCAGCAGATCGTCCTGACCGTCCCCGCATCCTTCGACGAAGGCGCACGCGCGCTCACGCTGGAGGCAGCCAGGCTGGCCGGCCTGCCCACGGTGCGCCTGCTGGAGGAACCGCAGGCCGCGCTGTACGACTGGCTGTACCGCCACCGCGCCACGCTGGCGCAAGACCTGGGCGACGCGCGCCTGGTGCTGGTGGCCGACGTCGGCGGCGGCACCACCGACTTCAGCCTGGTCAAGGTGGAGCTGCAGGACGGCGAACCGCGCTTGACGCGCATCGGCGTGGGCAACCACCTGATCCTGGGCGGCGACAACATGGACCTGGCGCTCGCCCATCTCATCGAAGGCCGCATGGCCGAGCAAGGCGGAGAGACGCGTACGCGCCTGTCTGCTGCACGCCTGGCCCAGCTCACCGAGCGCTGCCGCGCTGCAAAGGAGCAGTTGCTGGCGCCTGGCGCGCCCGACTCGGTCGCGGTGACCTTGCTGGGCGCCGGCTCGCGCCTGATCGGCGGCAGCCGCAAGGCCGACCTGCGCCGGGACGACATCGAGCGCATCGTGCTCGACGGCTTCCTCCCGCTGAACGAAGCCCAGGAAGAAGCGAAGCGCGCTCGCGCCGGCATCGTCGAATTCGGCCTGCCCTACGCAAGCGACCCGGCCATCACGCGCCACCTGGCGGGCTTCCTGCGCCAGCATGCGCCCGCCGCGCGCGAGGCGCTCGGCCTGCCCGACGGCGGCAGCTTGCCGGTGCCGGACACCCTGCTCCTCAACGGCGGCGTGTTCCGCGGCGCGGCGCTTGCGCAACGGCTGGCCGATACCCTGGCCGGCTGGCGCGGCACCCCTTTGCGCGTGCTGCACAACGAGAACCCGGACGTGGCGGTGGCGCGCGGCGGCGTCGCCTATTCGCTGGCGCGCCAGGGCCTGGCGCCGTCCATCGAAAGCGGTGCGGCGCGCAGCTACTACCTGCTGCTGGACGGAGAAGCGAAAGGCGACAGCCTGCGCGCCGTCTGCCTGCTGCCGCGCGGAGCGCCGGCCGCCATCGAGGTGCCGCTGGCGGGCCGCAGCTTCGGCCTGCGCGTCGGACGCCCGGTGCGCTTCCACCTCGTCTCCACGGTGGCCGACGCCGTCCCGCCGCAGGCCGGCGACCTGGTCGACCTCGACCCGGCCGACGTGGTGCGCCTGCCCGCCATCTCCACCGTGCTGCGCGCCGCGCCGGGATCGGCCGCGCGCGCCGAGATCCCGGTGCAGCTGGTGACCGCCCTGAGCGAAGTCGGTTCGCTCGACGTGCACTGCGTCGCCGAGGACGGCAGCGGCCAGCGCTGGCAGCTGGCCTTCCAGCTGCGCGGCGGCGAGGGAGAGGAAGACGCGGCGGCATCGGAAACCCTGCCCGCGCAGCTCGATGCCGCCATCGAGAAGATCGAGCGCGTGTTCGGCGCCCGTTCCAAGCAGGTCGACGCGAAGGAAACGCGCCAGCTGCGCGCCAGCCTCGAATACCTGCTGGGCGCGCGCGAACGCTGGGACACGCCGCTGCTGCGCCGCCTGTTCGACGCCCTGGTGGCGCGCGCCAAGGGCCGGCGCCGCTCCGCCGAGCACGAACGCGCCTGGCTGAACCTGGCCGGCTACTGCCTGCGTCCCGGCTTCGGCCACCCGCTCGACGAGTGGCGCATGGAGCAGCTGTGGGCCATGTTCGAGAACGGCGTGCAGTACCACAAGGACAGCCAGGTACGCGCCGAATGGTGGACCCTGTGGCGCCGCGTGGCCGGCGGCCTGGATACCGAAGCCCAGCTGCGCCTGCTCGACGATTTCGCCTTCAACCTGCAGGCCGACGAATCCGAACGCGGCCGCCGCCCCGTCACGCTGGTGGACGGCAGCGAGGACGACATGCTGCGCATGGGCGCCTCGCTGGAACGCATCCCCTCCAGCTACAAGGCCGAGATCGGCGAATGGCTGCTGGAGCAGATCATGGCGATTCCCGCGGCCGCCAGGCTGGACGCCAAGACCGGCGCGCGTTACGCCCGCTACCTGTGGGCGCTGGGCCGCGTGGGCGCGCGCCAGTCCTTCCAGTCCAGCGCCCACGAAGTGGCGCCGCTGGACGTGGCCGAGCAATGGCTGGGCAAGCTGATGCAGCTCGACTGGCGCAAGGTGGAACCGGCCGGCTTCGCGGCGGCCCACATCGCGCGCATGACGGGCGACCGCTCGCGCGACATTGGGGAGCCGGTGCGCGCAGAAGTGCTGCGCCGGCTGGCGGCCAGCGGCGCGCCCGCGTCCTGGTCGGCCATGGTGCGCGAGGTGGTGGAGCTGGACCAGGCGGTCGAATCGCGCATGCTGGGCGATGCACTGCCGCCGGGATTGAAGCTGCTGCGCTGAAGCCTCAGCCGGCTTCCGGAATCCGCTGCGCCAGCAGCTCCGCCACCGCCCGCACCGAAGGAAGCTGGCCGCGCCGGTGCGGCATCAGGAGCGTCGTCGTGACGCTTCCGGCGGTCCATTGCGGCAGCACCCGGACCAGGGTCCCGGCCTTCAGGGCGGCGCCGCACAACTTGCGCGGCAGGCACGCGATGCCCAGGCCCGCCGCAGCCGCTGCGAGCAGCACGCTCGATTCATTGGCCGAGAACTTCGCCTGCGGCCGCCCCTCCGCCGCCTTGCCCGCATCGTCCTGCAAGTGCCAGCTGCCCGCCTGGGGGTTGGTCAGCAAGCCCTGATGCCCGGTAAGCTCCTCCGGCCGCGCCGGTTCCCCATGCGCGGCCAGGTAATCCGGCGAAGCGACCAGGCACACCGGATCGCTGCACACAGGGCGCTGGATCAGCCCTGAATCGGGCAGCGGTGCAAAGTGGTCGCGCACCGCGATGTCGAACCCTTCCTGCACGATATCGACGAAACGGTCGGCGGCCGCCACCACGACGTGCAGCCGTGGATACTTCTGCGCGAGTTCGACCAAGGGCCGGGCCAGCGCCAGTTGCACCGTCGGGAGCGAAGCCGTGACCCGGACCATGCCGCTCGGTTCGGCCAGGCGCCCTTTCACCAGGTTCTCCGCGCTCTCCGCCTCGATCAGCATGGCCACGGCGTGGCGGTGGAACTCCTGTCCCAGGTCGGTCACGGAAAAGCGGCGCGAGGAGCGCTGGATCAGGCGCACGCCGAGATGCGCCTCCAGTGCGGCGACGCGCTTGGCCAGGGTGGATTTGGGCGTCCCGGTCGCGCGCGCTGCCGGCGAGAACCCGCCCCGGTCGACGACCTGCACAAAGAGGGCAACGTCATTCAGGTTCAGCATCTTTATCGTCCACAAATATGGACGCTGATTCTACACCGGCCAGTCTATGCGCCCATCGTCCACGAAGCTATAGTTATCCCACGCATCCGGACGCGTCTCATTACGAACACTTCAAAGGAAAGAAACCATGGAACCAGTCCTGTTTTACGGCGTACCCGGCGGATGCTCGCTTGCCTCCATCATTGCACTCGAGTGGCTTGGGCAGCCTTACAAGCTGTGCCGCATCGAGATGCTGGAGCAGCCCTGGCCGGCCGCCTTCGTCCGCTTCAATCCGCGCATGAAGACGCCAGCCCTGCGGCTCGGCGGCGGCGGGGCCAGCCTGACCGAAAGCGCGGCGATTCTCCAGCACATCGGCGCGCGCGGCGTCAAGCAGGGCCTCGGCTTCCGCCAGGGCACGCTGGAGTCCGACCGGCTGACCGAGATGCTGTCCTACCTGACCACCGATTTCTTCGCCGCCTTCGCTCCGCTGTGGAAATCGTATGAAGGACAAGGCTTGGGCGAGGAGCGCAAGCAGCAGATGCGCGCAGAGGGCCTGGCGTTGGTCAGGCACGAATTCGGCCATGTCGAACGCATGCTCGGCGAGCGCACCTGGCTCCTGGGCGGCGAAGCGCCGACCGTCGCCGACGCCTACCTGTTCGCCGTCAGCCGCTGGGCCGACTACCACCGGCTGTTCGATACGCAGGCGCTCTTCCCTGCCATCCACCGCCATGCGGACCGCATCAGGAACTCCGCGGCGGGACGCTTCGCGCTCGGGATCGAAGAAGGCAAGAACGTCCGCGGCGGCGGAGCATTCCGGGGACACGTGACCCTGGACGAACTGGCAGGCGCGCTGGTGGCCTGATACCAGCTTGCAGCGGGTATCGCCGTGATGCGGCAAGGCCTGATGTCCCACGATTATGCGTGACATCCCGCATGCACATGCCCTAAGCTCTGCACTTCCATTCAACGGGGGATACGGGATGTACACGCTGCACTACTCACCGGGCGCCGCCAGCATGGTGGTCCATGCGATGCTGCTGGAAACCGGCGCGCCGCACCAGCTCCAGCTGGTGGACTTCGACAAGGACCAGCAGCACGGCAGCGCCTACCTGGAACTCAATCCGGACGGCGTGGTGCCGACCCTGATCGTGGACGGCGTCGCGATGCAGGAATCGGCGGCGCAGGTCATGCTGCTGGCCGAGCGCCATCCCGAGGCGGGCCTGGCGCCGGCGCCGGGCACGCCCGGCCGCGTGGACTGGCTGAAGTGGAGCGTGCACCTGTCCTGCCACCTGGGCGCCTTGTACCGCACCTGGTTCTATTCGGGGGACATCGGCCTCGACGAGCACCCGGCCGCCGTGCGCGAGGCCCTGCGCGTGAAGATCGAGTCCACGCTCGACCGCATCGACCGCCATCTCGCCAGCAACGGCCCCTACCTGCTGGGCGAGACTTTCTCCAGCGCCGACCTCCAGCTGACCATGTACATCCGCTGGGCGCGCAACATGCCGCGTCCGGGCACCACCTGGACGCACCTGAACGAACTCGCGCTGCGCGTCTTCCAGCGCCAGAGCTGGAAGACCATGTGCGAGATCGAAGGGCTCAACGACTGGCGTCCCGCGGGCGCCTGACGGGGACGGCATGGACCACGAGACCATCCGGGCGAGACTGGCCTTCCTGCGCGCGGCCGAATCGCTCAAAAGCGTCCTGCGCAGCGGCCATACCTCGTCCGGGCGTCCGGAGAGCACGGCCGAACACACCTGGCGCCTGTGCCTGATGGCCCTGGCCTTCGAAGACGGCCTGGCCGGCCTGGACATGCTGAAGGTGCTGAAGCTGTGCGTGGTCCACGACCTGGGCGAAGCCATCCACGGCGACATCCCCGCCATCGTCCAGGCCGATCCCGCCGCCAAGAGCGAGCAGGAGCGGCGCGACATGCTGCAGCTCACCAGCCCGCTCGACCCCGTGCTGCGCCAGGAAATCCTGGCGCTGTGGGAGGAGTACGAGGCGGCGGCGACGCCGGAAGCCCAGGCGGTCAAGGCCATGGACAAGCTGGAGACCATCCTGCAGCACAACCAGGGCGACAATCCGGCGGACTTCGACTATGCGTTCAACCTGGGTTATGGGCAGCGCTACACCCAGGCGCATCCCCTGTTCGCCGCGGTCCGGCAAATGCTCGACGAGGATACCCGCGCGCGGATCAAGGCCGATACCTGAGCCTGAACATGGACCTTTAGGAGCAGTTATGTCATCTCCCGTATGGACTTCGCGGGGAAAAACAATAGCGCAACTCATCAAAGAACTTCAAACCTTTGACAACCAGGAGATGGAAGTACGCATCTCCATGGACGGCGGAGCTACCTCGCTACCGATTTCCCTGGTTGGAAAGAGCGAAGGCAAGTACGCGTTACTGCTGAACTGCGAAGAGGCGCCGGATGCGCTTCGACACCGTTGATGCCGTCGCGCTGTCTGATAAGTGGCACATGCCGGACATCTCCATGATGCGCCGTACTTTTCTATCCCAGGCGCTGGCTGCCGCGGGCTTGCTGGCGCTGCGCCCGGCAGTGGCGATGTCGGCGCAGGGAATCCTGGTCCCGAACATCACCGGACTGTACCCGGTCGAGGTGGCGCGCGTCGCCACGCCTGCCTCGACGGAGGAAGTGGCGCGCGAGGTCTTGCAGTGGCCCGGCAAGATTGCCGTCGGCGGCGGGCGCTACAGCATGGGCGGCCAGACTGCCGTGGTCATGGGACTGCACCTGGACATGCGCCGGATGAACAAGCTGGTCAAGCTCGACCGCACGCACCGGGTGGCGAGGGTACAGGCCGGCATGGCCTGGCGCGACCTGCAGGAGTTTCTCGATCCGCTCGGCCTGGCGGTCCAGACGATGCAGAGCTACGCCAACTTTACCGTCGGCGGCACGGTGTCCGTCAACGGCCACGGGCGCTATGTCGGCAACGGCCCGGTGGGCAACTCGGTGCGTGCGCTGCAGCTCGTCCTCGCGGACGGCTCCATCACGGAGGTGAGCCGCAGCGCGCATCCCGCGCTGTTCCGCGCCGCGATCGGCGGATACGGCGCCATCGGCGTGATGACGGAAGTCGAGCTCGATCTCACCGTCAACTGCCGTATCGAGCGCGTCGCCACGCCGGTCGCGCTCGAGGCCTATCCGGGCTACTTCGCCCGGTCGGTGCTGGGCAGGAAGGACTGTGTCCTTCACAACGCCGACCTGCTGCCGCCACGCTTCGATGCGCCGGTGGCGGTATCCTGGAACCAGACCGGCAAGCCGCTCACGGAACAGGCCCGCCTCTCCCCGCGTGGCCAGGTCTCCGGAACCAATCAGAACATGATCTTTGCGATGACGGAGCTGCCAGGCGGCGCGCTGCTCTACCGCGAGATCGTGCATCCGCTCTTGCGTGCGCAACCCGCTGTGAAATGGCGCAATCACGAGGCCAGCCTGGACGTGGCCGAGCTGGAGCCCCGCACCCGCGCGATCTCGACGTACGTATTGCAGGAATACTTTATCCCGATGCGGCACTTCGCCCGCTACGCGCGGCAGATGGCCGAAGTGATTCGCAAGCACGGCGTGGAAGTCCTGAACGTGTCCGTCCGCCATTCTCCTGCGGATCCGGTCGCCTTGCTGCCCTGGGCGAAGGAGGAGGTATTCTCCTTCGTGGTGTATTACAAGCAGCGCATCAACGCCGGCGCCCGGCAGCGGATCGGCGACTGGACGCGCGAAATGATCGACACGGCGCTCAGGTTCGAAGGGCGCTACTACCTCCCCTACCAGCTGCACGCCACCCAGGCGCAATTCGACAAAGCCTATCCGGAGGCAGCGCAGCTGCGCGTGCTCAAGCGCGCCGTCGACCCCGCGGGAAAATTTTCCAACGAGCTGTGGCGCAAATATCTCTGAGCGCTTCCGGACAGCTGTACGGCGAACCGTAGAACGCGTCTTCGCCCACCGAGAACCGCGCAGGCAGTTCAGGTGCCAGGGGTGTCTTTCAGGATCGCACGGAAGGTCACCTCGATGAGCTGGGGCGGCAAAGCGAGCCGGGTAACCCCGATCAGGTTACTGGCGACGAGCGGACGCTCGGCGCCGTACATTTCCTTCCTGACCTTCCCCGCCACCGCGAACGCCGCATCGACGTCGAGCACATACAGGGTCTCTTCGACGACGTCATCGAGGGTCGCGCCGAACTCGGCCAGAAGCGCGATGGCGTTCAGGTAGGTCTGGCGCATTTGTTGTTCCATGCCCGAGAAGTCGGTCGGCTTGCCGTGGGCGTCGAGCGGCGCCGGCGCGACCAGATTGCCCTCCTTGTCGTGGCCAAGCTGACCCGAGAGGTAGACGACGTCCTTGACCTGGACTGCCTGGCAATAACCGTAGATGTCTTCCCACGCGACGCCATGGTTGGCGACTTTTCGTACGAGCGCTGCGGTGTGGTTCATGATGCCCCCTGGCTTGGATGAGAGACTCCGATTGTGCGCCCTTTCCGTCCGGCGGTCTTGTACGTTCATGCTGTTTTTCCGGGCCGGCGATGCGAGCCCCGCCTGTCCGGTCCGCCCGCCGGCGAGCGGACCGGACAGGCCGGATTCAAGGACTCGGGACGACCCTCCACACCGTGTTGGCCAGGTCATCCGCCACGATCAGCGCCCCGCGCGGATCGACCGTCACGCCGACCGGCCGCCCGCGCGTCTTTCCATCCGCATCGCGGAAGCCGGTCACGAAGTCGACCGGGTCACCCGCAGGACGCCCGTTGCTGAAGGGTACGAAGATCACCTTGTAGCCCACAGGCGGATTGCGGTTCCAGCTGCCGTGCTCCCCGACGAAGGCCCCGCTGGCGTAGTTTTGCCCCATTGCCGGCACGGAAAAGCTCAGGCCAAGCGCGGCGACATGCGAGCCCAGGCTGTAATCCGGCTTGACGGCGGAAGCGACCTTGTCCTTGTCCTGCGGCTTGACACGGGTGTCGACATGCTGGCCCCAGTAGCTGTACGGCCAGCCATAGAACGCGCCCTCGCGCACCGAGGTCAGGTAGTCCGGCACCAGGTCCGGCCCCAGTTCGTCGCGCTCGTTGACCACCGCCCACAACTGCCCGGTTTGCGGGTGCATCGCCAGCGCGGTCGGATTGCGCAGGCCGGTCGCATACGGCTTGTGGGCGCCCGTGGCGGCGTCGACCTGCCACACCATGGCCCGGTCGACCTCGGCCTCCATCCCGCGCTCGGTGATATTGCTGTTGGAGCCGATGCCGACATACAGGAAGCGCCCGTCGGGACTGACGGTCAGCGCCTTGGTCCAGTGGTGATTGATCTCGGAGGGGAGCTTGGTGACGCTGACCGGCGGCCCGCTGGCCTTGGTCTGGCCTTCCTTGTAGTCGAAGCTGACCAGCTCGTCCTGGTTGGCCACAAAGAGCTTGTTGCCGGCCAGGGCCAGGCCGTAAGGGGCATCGAGGTTTTCCGCGAACACGGTTTTCAGCTCGTACTGGCCGTCGCCATCCGCGTCGCGCAGCAAAGTCAGGCGATTCCCGCCCTTGACCTTGGTATTCCCCTTGGCCTTGATATAACCGGCGATCACATCCTTGGGTTTGAGCTTGGCGGCCTTGCCTCCGCGCCCTTCCGCCACCAGGATGTCGCCGTTGGGAAGGACCAGGGTCTGCCTCGGAATCTTGAGGTCGGTCGCGATCGCCGTGATCGTGAATCCCTTGGGCACGCTCGGCTTCTGCTTGCCCCAGGCCTCAGGCTCGGCGATCTTCATGCTGGGCAGCAAGCCGCGTTGCGGCTCCGGCATCGTCGGGTCCGGCCCGCGCGCCTGGGTGCTCGCTCCTTCTTCACCGCATGCGCTCAACAGCAGCGCCGCACCCAATACCGTCAATGGCCTCCATGGCTTCATTTCGCACCTCCCCGGCGTGTTTCCAGTCCCACCCAGGTCGCGATGCAGGCCAGAACGGTCACGATGATCGACAAGACCAGGCCGGACGGCATCACGGCCCAGGCGTCCTTGGCGTGCACGAAGGCGTTGATCAGCCCAAGCACCCAGCTTGCCAGCAGCAACAAGAAATACAGCACGGGATGCCCTGCCTTCCGCTCCGCCCGGATGAGCTTGACCAGGGCAAACAACAGCGCCAGGCCGCAGAACAGCAAGCCGCCCGCGATCAGCCAGGATGCGAAGTTACTCCACTGAATCTGGTAGGTCTGGTAGTAGGCGACATCGCTCAGCAATGCACCCAGGAAAAGAGGAACACTTCCGGCAAGCAAAGTGGCATGCAGCGGCCCTGGCGGGTGGCGATCGTGCACGCCGGCTGCGGTTGGAGAAGACATGGCATCGTCCTTGTTGTTGTTCGCTTGACCAGATCGTAGCGACAAGTCGAAGTGCATGTCGCATAGCTGGTCCGGGGCGAACTTTCTCCACCTGCGTCACCAATCACATCGGCATTCCCCCGCCGGCCGTTGACGGCGCCGGCCGCTTCAGAAAAAGGTGAAATCCTCGTTCGATTTCGGAACGATGCGCATCACGCAGCCCAGCACATACCAGACATAGCCGCCGAAAGGCAGGGCCAGCAACCATAGATTAGACATGACGATCTCCTTGCTTGCGCTTCATTTCGCACATATGTGCGAAATTAGCCGAAAAAAATGGCGGGCGCGGCCCACCGCTCGTACAGCTCCCGTTACTCCAAATCGTTGAAACTCTTGTAGGTCGATATCAGGCGGTTGAAGGCCCGCTGCACCCGGCGCGCGGTGGCGTCGCCGCGCAGGAAGCGCACGTCGTGCATCATCCCGATGATCAGGCTGTAGATCTCGAACACCAGCTGCTCGGGATCGGTGTCCGGCCGCAGGTGTCCCTCCTCGATCGCCTGCAGCACCGTCTTGCGCAGCGATGCGCGCCAGCGCACCACGCCCTCTTCCAGCCGGTCGCGCAGCGGGCCGGGGACGTCGTCGAATTCGAAGGCGCCCGCCGTATACAGGCAGGCGCCGCGCGAGGTATCGCTGCCGATGCGCTTGAGCCACAGCTCGACCTGCTTCACCAGGCGCGGCAGGCCCCTGGGCGCCTTCAGGGCCGGCAGGAAGACCTCTTCCGCGAACACGCGGTCGTATTCCTCCAGCACCGCGAGCTGAAGGGTTTCGAGCGACGCGACGCGGGAAAAGATGCCGCTCTTGCTGATGCCGGTGCGCTTGGACAGCTCGCCCAGCGAGAGCTTGCCGATGCCCTCGGCGGCCGCCATCTCCATGGCGGCGCCGACGATGGTGGCGTAGGTGGCTTCGCTTTTGGCAGTGGAGTTCATGGCCTCACTTTAGCACACATGTGCGAAATCGCAAGCGGTATTTATCCGTGTTTGCCGAAAAGCGTCGCCCCGGCGAAGACCGGGGCGACGTGCATGGGCTAACTGAACTGCCCTCTCCGGCTTACCAGAACTTGTAGCTGGCCGAGAACGCGAACTGGCGGCCGAACAGGTTCTGGCTATGGTTGTAGCCTTCCCAGCCGTTCGGATCGTAGTCCGGTTTCTTGTCGAGCACGTTCTTGATGTTGATCCCCAGGTTCAGGTTCTTCATCGGCTTCCAGTTGAAGCCCAGGTTCACCGTCGTGTACGAGGGCGCGCCGTCGCACAGCTCTTCCGGCAGGGACACGCCCGCCGCGGTGCAGTTCTCGGGCGTGTTATCAAGGTCGTAGTCGCCGTAGGCCCACTTGGTCCCGCCCGTGTAGTTCACGAACAGGCTGGTGGTGAAGTTCCCGTACACCCAGTCGGCGTTGACCGTGCCGCGCACGCGCGGCGAGTTGTAGTAGCCGACATAGTTGCCCGAGAAGCCGCTGCCGTCGCCATAGTCATAGGTCTCGCGGCGCCGGATCGTCACCGCCGCGCCGGTGTTCAGCCGGCCCCAGTCGCCCAGCGAGATGCGGGTGCGGGCATCGATGTCGAAGCCGTCGACCAGGGTGCTGCCGCGGTTCAGGTAGGAGTTGATCAGGCCGCCCAGGTTGCCCACCGAGTAGCTCGGCAGGCCGCCGGCGCAGGCCGCCGCGTTGGCCGGGTTGGCGCACATGGTGGCCACGGCCGCCACGTTGGCGCGGTCGGCGTCGGTCAGGTCGTTGCGGATCGCCTTGTCGGTGCCGGCCAGGGCCGGGCCGTACTGGTCCACCAGCTCGGTGAACAGCTCGTTGAAGTCCTGGCGCACGATCTCGTTGCGGCGTTTCACATACCAGTAGTCGAAGGAAATGCTCAGGTCCTTGATCGGCTGCAGCACCAGGCCCACGGTCGCGATCTTGGCTTTCTCCGGCTGCAGGTCCGGGTTCGGCGGGGTCAGGCCGCCGACCGTGGTCGAGCAGTTGGAGTTGAGCAGGCTCTTGCCCAGGTCGACCTCGGTGGCGGTGGCCGATTTCATCAACAGGCGCGCGATGGCGTTGGTTTCGTCGCAGCGCACGGTGTCGCGGATGCCGCCCACCTGGGCGAACACGCCGCCCGAGCCGGATTCGGCCAGGTTGGGGGCGCGGAAGCCTTCGGAATAGGTGCCGCGCACCATCGCCTCCGGACGCGCGCGCCACACCACGCCGATCTTCGGCGCGAGGTTGGCGCTGAAGTTCGGGTACTTGTCCAGGCGTGCGGCGGCGTTGACTTCCAGCTTGTCGGTGACCGGCACCACCACTTCGCCGAACACCGCGCTGATGGTGCGCTCGCCGTCGAACCAGGAACCGCCTTGCTGGGTGATCAGGCCGTTGGCCGCGTCGGGATTGCCCGGGGTGTCGAAGCTCTCGCGCATCAGGTTGGCGCCGAAGGCGGCGCGCACTTCGCGGTCGCCCAGCTTCATCAGGGTGCCTTCGATCTTGCCGTCCCAGGTGATCAGCTTGGTCCAGGACTGGATGTCGAAGGTCGGGTAGGCTTCGCGCAGCAGCGCGGCATTGGCCTCGCTGATCTCGCCGAACTTGTAGGCCGGGTTGTCGGCGATGTAGGTGCGGCCGGTCACCGGATCGGTGGTGAACGGGCCGAAGGCCTTGGCGAAACCGGCCGTGTTGATGTTGATGGTCTGGTACAGGGTCGAGTGGCTGCCGGCGATGCTCAGCGCGGTCTCGAATTCCCAGTCGCCGAACACGCTGCCGCGCAGGCCGGCCAGGGCGCGGTAGCTGTCGTCCACGTTTTTCTGGCCGAAGTGGCCGACGGCGTCCTGCATCAGGTAGTTCAGGCCGGCCGCGCCGCCCATCATGGCCGCCATCTCCGGCGACAGCCTGCCCTGCAGGTAGACGTTGTTCGGGCCGAGGTAGGGAATGGCGAAGGTATTCAGCTTGGTGCCGGTATTGCGCGCGAACCAGTTATTGGTGCTGCCGCTATTGAAGCTGCGCGGACCGTTCTCGCCGCGCATGCGGATGTGGGTGTAGGCCGCTTCCGCGAAGCCTTCCAGGTCGCCGCCGAAGCGCTTGCGGCCGGCGAGGTAGCCGGTGATGCGGTCCGAGGTCGGGCCGGTATCGAGGGCATACGGCAGGTTGTTCCACACGCAGCGGGTGCCGGACGCCTCGGTGATCGCGGTCGGGCAGCCGCCCACCGCGCGCTGGACGCGCGCGTTGTTGCGGGCCGGGTCGAACACGAACAGGGTGCCCGGGTTCAGCACGCCCGGCTCGCTGCCGGTGCCGATGCGGAAGTTGGAGATGAAGTTCGGGTTGTTGACGTAGAAGTAGTCCGGGCGCTTGTCGTAGGTGTCGGCCAGCGAGATGCGGTCGCGCTGGTAGACGTTGACCGACCCGTAGATGTTGTAGCCGTCTTCGGCCAGGTCGCCGGTGCCGAACAGCAGGCTGCCCTGCTTCTCGCCGTAGGACTTGACCTCGGCGGAAGTGTCATAGCTGGCACGCGCTTCCAGGCCCTGGTAGTTCTTCTTGGTGATCACGTTGATCACGCCCGCCACCGCATCCGAGCCGTACACCGCCGAGGCGCCGTCGGTCAGGATCTCCATGCGTTCGATCGCCGCCGCCGGAATCGCGTCGATATTCACGAACATGGTCTGGAAGCCGGACGGCGCGCCGTAGAAGGACAGGCGGCGGCCGTTGAGTAGCACCAGGGTCCCTTGCGCGCCCAGGCCGCGCAGGTTGGCCTGCGAGCCGCCGTCCGAGCCGGTGAACATCGAGCGGAAGTCCTGCTGGGCGGGACGCGCCGCCGGCAGGTTGTCCAGCACCTGCATCAGGGTGCGCGCGCCCATGTTCTCGATCTGCTTGGCGTCCACCACCTGCACCGGGGACGCGGTTTCCGCGTTGATGCGCTTGAGGCTGGAGCCGGTCACTTCGACCCGCGCCATCTTTTCGGGCTTGCCTTCGTCCTTGCTGGCCGTGTTGTCATCCACCTGGCCGGCGGCCAGTGCGCTCGACGCCATTCCTGCGGCCGCCAGCGCGGCGATCAATGTCTTGAGTTTCAAGTGCCTCTCCTTTTGTAATAATTTTGTGTGTAAATCGCTTACTGCATGGGCAGCGTGTTCACGTCCACGCCGGGCGCGGCGCCCAGCGCGGGACGGGTGAAGTTCTGGTTGATCGGGACGTAGTCGCTGAAGAAGCCGCCGTTGCGCAGGTAGAACCCGTTGCCACGAAGCCCTCCCGCGTAATCCATGCGCTGGGCGTTGGCGGCGGTGGCGTCGCCGGTGAAGCGCGCGCCGGTGATCTCGCTCCAGGTCCCGCTGGTGGAACGCGCCCACTGGTTGCCGTATTCGGCGAGGCGGCCCAGGTAGCCCCTGGTGTCGAGGAAGTTCTCGAGGAAGGAATACACGCCCGCGTGGTAGGTCGTGGTCGCCGGGCGCTTCCAGGTGGCGATGTAGCGCCAGGTGCCGAGTTCCGGCGCGAAGAACCAGGCCGAGAAATCGGTGGCGCCGGCGCCGTCCGGACGCACGCGGGTGACGAAGCGGTAGGTATTGCCCGCCACCCAGTTGTACAGCAGGTAGGACTGTCCGCCCGTGCCTTCGCCGCCGAAGCCGTTGTCCACCACGCCCGCGCCCTTGCCCACCAAGGTGGTCTTGGCGCCGTTGTCGGCGTCCCAGATCGAGAACAGCACGCGGCGTTCGGACGGCGAATTGACCTGGATGCCGAAGTAGCCGCCGTTGAAGCCGTTGGCCATGTAGTAGGAGCCGATCGCGTCCTGCCCCACCGGCACCGATAACTCGCTGTAGAAGTACTCGGTATTCGCCGGCACCGAAAAGCCCAGGTGGACCGAGGGGCCGCGGCGCGACCAGTAGTAGTTGGCGGCGTCGTTCGCATAGTTGACCGGGGCCGCCGTGTCGACGGTGAGGCCGGCGACGTCGCCGAAATAGCCCCCATCCTTGCTCACGCCCTGCAGGTCGACCTTGATGTAGCCGGCCGGCAGGTCGAGCGTGCCCACGGTATAGGTCTTCTTCGCGCCCTTGCTCAGGGTGAGCGTGTAGGGCGTGCCGTTGACGGTGACGCGCACGGTGCTGCTCTTGCTGCCGGACAGGCTGGCGTCCAGGCCGATGGTGGCGCTGCCTGCCTGCGCCATCCGGAACCAGATGCTGGTGACGGTGGACGGGCTGGTCCAGTTGGACAGGCCGTTCGACGTGATGGTCTCGGTCGCACCGGCTCCCGTCGTTGTGACGAAGGCATTGCCCGCCAGCGCCACGTTCAGGGGCGCCGCCACGACCGCCTTCTTCCCGGCGATGGGGATCACCGCTGCGCGCGGTTCGGCGTGGACATGGGCGCAACCGAGCAAGGCGATTGCGACGGCATTCAACATCAGCATCCTGGATTTCATCTGGTTCTCCTCGGGAAGTGGGACAGCATGAGTCCGCGTCAATAGCGGTCGTCGAAAGCGAAGATCGGTTTGCGGCTGCGCCACTGGCCGCCCGTAAAGTCCGGGAAGTCGAGGGTCTGGAAGCCGAGGGCGATCGATTGCTCGGACAGCGGCGTGATCGCGCTCCAGGTAATGGCGTCGTAGATATCGATGGGCATGGGCGCGTTCTCCTTCAGCGCCTCGATGAAGGCGTGGATCACGAAGAAGTCCATGCCGCCATGGCCCGCGCTGGCCGCGCGTTCGCCGTACTTGCGCCACAGCGGGTGCTCGTACTTGTCCTGCCAGCCCTTGAAGTCGTCCCATTCATGCGGCTTGCTGATCCCCTCCACGTGCACCGAGCGGTTCAGGTCCATCCACAGCCCGCGCGTGCCCTGCACGCGGAAGCCCAGCGAATACGGACGCGGCAGGGAGGTATCGTGTTGCAGGATGACGGTCTCGCCGTTGTCGCAGGAGAGCGTGGTGGTGACGATGTCGCCCAGGCTGAAACGGGTCTTTGCGTTCGGATGCTCCTTGCCGCCCTGGCGCAAGACGTAGTCGTGCAGCCCGGCCGCCTTGGTGGCGAAGGCGTTGATGCGGGTGAAGCGGTTGCCGCGGTTGATGTTGGTGTACATGGCGATGGGGCCGATGCCGTGGCTCGGATACAGCTCGCCGTTGCGGCGCACCGAGTGCTCGGTGCGCCAGCGCGCCTCGGACCAGCCCTTCTGGCCGAATTCCACGCCGCCGCCGTAGGGCTTGGCGGGGTCGCCGCTGTTGAACTTCACGGCGCGCAGGTCGTGCTGGTAGCCGCCCTGCAGGTGCACCAGTTCGCCGAACAGGCTTGACCTCACCATGCGCAGCACGGCCAGCACGTCGCGCCGGTAGCAGACGTTCTCGAGCAGCATGTAGGGCGTGCCGCTCTTGCGCTGGGCGTCCAGCACGTCCCAGTGGTCCTGCAGCGTCACCCCGGCCACCACTTCGCAGCCGACCGGCACCTTGGCGCGCATGGCTTCGATGGCCATCGGCGCATGCCATTCCCAAGGGGTGGCGATGATCACGCCGTCGAGCTTACTGGCGTCGAGCATGCGCCGGTAATCCAGGCTGTGGCCGTTGTCGCCGAAGGTGGCGGGACGCGCCTTGCCGGCCTTGGTCACCATCTCGACCGCGCGGCCCAGCATGATGGGCTCGATGTCGCACAGCGCCACCACGTCCACGTCGTCGCGCCGCACCAGCTCGCGCAGCAGCACCTGGCCGCGCATGCCGGTGCCGATCATGCCGATGCGCAGGCGCTCGCGGCTTGCCGCCGAAGCGTTCGACATCACGCCCGCCGACAGCGCGCTGCCTGCCAGCGCCGAACCCAGGGAAAGAAAATTGCGTCGTTTCATATGCTGTCTCCGTCTTTTTTTCGATGCGAAGGATGAGCGGGGTCCTCCCCGCTCCAGGGAGGGGGCTCCGACATCGCTTGAGGTTAAAGGTGGTCTAGCGGGGCTTGACCTTGGCGCCTTCCGTGCCGATCAACACGGCGTTGCCCCAGTTGCCGCACGTTCGCGCAGGCTGGGCGCCCGTTGCGCCGAGGGTTCGCAGGCTGAGCTGGCCCAGTCCGCGCACGTCGATCTCCGGCTTGACCACGGCCGGGGCCTTCACCAGGCCGCTGTCGTAGAGCAGGCGCTCGCCGCTCCACACCTGGAAGCGCAGCCCGCCCGCCTCGCGGCAGCTGTCATCCACGCCCAGGTCGGCGCGCAGCAGGCGCCAGGCGCCGCCCAGCTGCAGGTCGAGGCGACCGGCCGGGCCCATGCCGACGCCCCTGTTGAAGCGCAGGCCGTTCATGCGCATTTCGCTGGCCTTGCCGGCGGGCTTGTCGCGGCCGAGCTTCTTCGGCAGCGGCAGCTCGCTCAGGTAGCGCCGCAGTTCCTGGCCCTCCGGCACCGGGTGTTCGAGGATGCGGAACTCGGACAGGGTGATCGGCGCCACCTCGGCCGGGGCCGCGGCGTCGAAGGCGCGGGCGGCCGCGCCGCCGGAGACCGCCGTGACCATCGGATCGGTGCCGGCTGCCCCGCTGCCGTCCGGGTTCTGGGTGCTCAGCACGCGGAAGCGCAACAGGCGGCCGGCGCTGGCCGGGAAGGCGATGGTCTGCACGTCCTTCGACAGGGTCAGCTGGCCGCGCTTGACCGGCGTGCCCCACTCGCCATTGCTGTCCGCCAGGTAGATCTCGTAGTCGCGCACCTGGCCGTGCTTCCAGTTGGCGTCGCTGCGCGGCGCGATCTCGATGCCGTCCACCAGGCGGCGCTCGGTGAAGCCGATCACCCATTCGTGGGCCCCGCTCTTCACGGCCTGGCTGCGCACGGTGCGGAACCAGGTGGCCGGATTGCCGTCGAACGCGTTCTCCATCGGGTGACCCGGCTCTTCCGCAGGACGGTTCACCACGACCATGGCGTCCGGCGGCAGCGCGCGGCCTTGCGGCGGGGCGGCGGGGAAGGCATCGTCGCCCGCGGCCCGGGTGATGCCTTCCAGCGCGAAGGCCAGGGCCTGGCGGATGTCCTGGACCGGCGCCTTGACGTGCACGGTGCCCAGGCGTTCGGTGGCATCGAAGTACCAGCCCGCATCGGCGGCGTCGAACTCGGCGCGGCCGGGCAGCTCTTTCAGCGCGGCGTTCTTCATCAGCACCTTGGCGGGACGCTGGCGGCTGGGCATGCGCAGGCTGTAGCCGCGCTTCGCTTCCTGGCCGTCGTAGGCGCCTTCGACCGGATGGATGGTGACCTCCACCTTGCCGCCCGCCTCGCGCATGGATATCTTCTGGCGGCTGAAGGCGCCCTGCTGGTAGCGGCGGGTGTTGCCGTCGTCTTCGTACAGGGTGTAGTCGGACTCGCCCTGCGGATACAGGTCGAGGGTAAGCCTGTCTTTCGGCTTGTGGCCGTCGTACAGCATCTCCGGGTACATCGGCACGATGGCGCCGGCGCGCACGAAGACCGGCAGCTTGTCGAGGCTGACCTGGAGGTCGATGTCCTTCCCTGGCGCGCCGGCCGTGAGCTGGCGGCCGTCCCAGTAATCGATCCAGCGGCCCTGCGGCAGGTGGATGCCCTTGCGCCAGCCCTGGCTCACGGCCTGGCTGCGGTAGACCGGCGCCACCAGCAGGTCGCGGCCCAGCAGGAACTGGTATTTGTGCGTTTCGAGCAGCGCGGCCGGGTCGTCCGGATGATCCCACATCAGGCCGCGCACGATCGGCGCGCCGGTGTCCTCGGCCTCGCGCGCCAGGTTGTACATGTAGGGCGTCAGGCGCAGCTTGAGCTTGAGGTAGCGGCGGTTGATGCTGCGGTAAGGCTCGTCGAACCACCACGGATGCTTGCGCGCGCTGGCCGACCAGCCGGACATCCCCATCAGCACCGGGGTAAAGCTCTTCCACTGCAGGTCGCGGGTAAAGGTTTCGGGGCTGCCGCCGAAGATGGCGTCCACGTCGCCGGTGGCGTAAGCCTGGCCGGACAGGCCGGAGCCGATCAGGGTCGGCACGTGCCAGCGGATGTAGTCCCAGCTGGCGCTCTGGTCGCCGGTCCATGCCACCGCGTAGCGCTGGGTGCCGGCCCAGCCCATCACGGTCCAGATGAAGGGGCGGCTATCCGAATTGTTCAGGATGCCGTCGTAGGCGGACTTGTTGGCGTCCAGCGAGAACTGGTAGCCCTTGCCGGTCCAGGCCACGTCCAGCTTCTGCACGCGGCTGCCGGCCTGGCCGACTTCCCAGGCGATCTTGTCGACGCCGTTCTCGGTCCACAGTCCGGTGCGGAAGCCCTGCTTCGCCAGGCCCTGCACGGTTTCCGGCAGCGCGGTGTAGCCGCAGCCGTAGCCGTCATTCGGCAGGATCCAGCCGCCCGGCATGTCGTGCTCGCGGTATTTGCGCGCGACGCTGTCGATCACGTCCGGCGTCTTGCCGGTGGGGCCGTCGGTCCAGCCGCGCGGCACGGTGCCCGGTTTCTTGACGTTGTCGCCGTCGTTATAGCAGTCGGCGTCGCCATATTCGAGGGCCCAGCGCGGCAGCATGCGCGCCCGGCCGGTCCATTCGGTGTAGCGCGCCAGCACCTCGTGCATCGACTTGCCGACGAAGTAATAGGCGTCGAAGCGGCCCTCGGCGTGCTGCAGGGTGAGCTGCTTGTCCTCGCGCAGGTCGTAGTTGCCGTCGGCCCAGCTGTTGCGCAGCATGCCCCAGCCGCGGGAACTCATCAGGAAGGGCGCGGGATTCGGACGGTCGCCCTCTTCCCAGCCACCCGAGTACGAGACCGGCAGTTCGCGGCCCTTGAATTCGAAGCGGCCGTTCTGCTGGCCGCCGCCGAAGAAGCGCTCGGCCTTGTCGCTGGAGAGCACCTGCACGCTTTGCTTGTCGCCGAGGTCGATGGCCTGCAGCTCGCGCCACAGCGGCTGGGTCTCGCCGGCGCGGTACAGGGTGAAGCGCAGCGGCTTGCGGTCCACGCGCAGGGTCAGCGCATCGGTGCGGAACACCAGCTGGCCGTTCTCTTCCTTGAATTCGTGCTTCACGTCGCCGGCGGCCGTGGCGACCACGATCGGCGCGGCCTTGTCGCCGGGGCCGGTCAGTTCCTTGCGGCCGGCCTGGATGCGCACCACATCCGCACGCGGCAGGCTCACACGGACGCGGGCGCCGGAATCCGAGACCAGGTCCCAGGACGGGCCGTCGGCCTGGCCCGGGCTGACGCTGCGCAGGCCGCCGAGGGGCGCGGCCCAGGCGGAGGAGACAGCCAGCGCCAGGAGCGACACAGCGAGAGGACGATGCAGGGAAGATGCGTGCTTCATGGACAAGGTCTTTCGGATCGTTTTGCGATTTGATGAGGATAATGTATGAACAAAAACAAAGAAGGTCAACAAAAAGGAAAGAAAAAGCCTAAAAAAGTTCCAAACCGCGAACGAAAGCCACGATAAATCTTTCGATTGATCGAAAAATTGCTAGGCAAACTTTCGAATTGTGGCGCAACAAACACAAGAGCATGCGCAAATCGCCTGCGCTCGATGGGCCTGGACGTCAGAATGCCCCATCTTCCACGCGTATATCTTTCGTTTTGCTTTCGTGTTTGACTTTCGCAAACTTTCTATTTAAGATTGATCGCACTAAAAACTTTTTACGTTTCTTTCGATGACTACTCTTCTGCAGCGAAGCCAACAAGCGTGGCGCGACATCGGCGGCCTGCACACCGCCGAGGAAATCGCACAGCAGCCGGCGCTCTGGAGCGCGCTGGCCGCGATCCTGCGCAGCGAGCGCGAACGCGTCGAGGCCTTCCTGGGCGGCTGCCTGGCGAATCCGCTGCAGCGGGTGATCCTCACCGGCGCCGGCAGCTCGGCTTATGTCGGCGAGATCGTCGCCGACGAGATCAATGCTGCCTGGCCGGCCCAGGTGCGCGCGCTGGCCACCACCACCCTGCTGACCCATCCCGAGCTCTACCTGGATGCGAGCGCGCCTACCCTGCTGGTGTCCTTCGCCCGCAGCGGCGACAGCCCGGAAAGCCTGGCCGCCGTCAACCTGGTGCGCGAACTGGTGCCGGGCGCGCGCCTGCTGAACATCACCTGCAATGCCGGGGGCCGGCTGGCCGTCGAGGGCGCGGACGATCCGAACACTTTCACCCTCCTGATGCCGGCCGCCAGCTGCGACCGCGGCTTCGCCATGACCAGCAGCTTCACCTGCATGCTGCTGGCGGCGCTGGGCGTCCTCGGCAAAGGCGAGCAAGCCGATCGCGTCGCCGCCCTGGCCCAGCTGGCCGCGCAGGCCTTGCGCGCATGGGAGGCGCCGGTCGCCGCCCTGGCGGCGACGGTGGCGGAGCGCGTCGTCTACCTGGGCAGCGGCCCGCTGGAAGGCCTGGCCAAGGAAAGCGCCCTCAAGCTGCTCGAGCTCACCGGCGGGCGCGTGACCGCGATGGCGAATACGCCGCTGGGCTTCCGCCACGGCCCCAAGTCGGTGCTGAACGGCGAATCGGTGGTCTTCGTCTTCAACAGCGGCCGCGCGCTGTCGCGCCGCTACGAGGCGGACCTGGTCGAGGAGGTGCGCCGCGACGGCATCGCCCGGCGCATCCTTACCATCGGGCCGGGTGGAGACATCGACATCGATACCCCGAGCCTGTCAGATGCCTGGCTCGCGCCCCTGTGGCTGCTGTTCGCCCAGCAGTATGCCCTGCACCTGTCGGCCACGCTGCAGCTGACTCCCGACAATCCTTTCGCCAGCGGCACGGTCAACCGTGTCGTCAAGGGCGTGACCATCTACCGCCATGACGCATCCTGACCTGCCCGGCATCCACGGCATCGATATCGGCGGCAGCAAGATCGAGCTGGTCGCCTTCGACGCGCGGATGGATGAAGTCTACCGCGAGCGCATCGCCACGCCCGGCCACGATTTCCAGCTGTTCGTCCAGGCCATCGCCGGCATCGTGCAGCGCGCCGACACCGCGCTGGGCGCCGCGGCGCCGGTGGGCATCGGCCTGCCCGGCGTGATCGATGCCGTCAGCGGCCGCCAGCTCAGCTCCAACGTGCCGGCGCTGAACGGCCGCCTGGTCGTCCCGGCACTGGAACAGGCGCTGCAGCGGCCCGTGGCGATCGGCAACGACTGCCAGTGCTTCGCCCTGTCCGAAGCAAAAGGCGGGGCGGCCGACGGCCTGCCGACCATGTTCGGCGCCATCCTCGGCACCGGCGCCGGCGGCGGCTACTGCGCGCGCGGCCGCCTGCACCGCGGCTTCAACGGCGTCGCCGGCGAATGGGGCCACTGGGCCGCGCCCGCCCACCTGCTGTCCCACTACAAGCTGCCGGTGATCGCCTGCCCCTGCGGCCGCGTGGGATGCATGGAACGCTACGTCTCCGGCCCCGGCATGAGCATGCTGCACCGCCACTTCGGCGGCGACGGCGCCGAGCCCATGGTCATCGCGGCGCGCGCCAATACGGGCGACGCCATCGCCGTCAAGACGCTGGCCGCCCACCTGGACCTGCTGGCCCACGCATTTTCCAGCCTGGTGCTGGCACTCGATCCGCATGCCATCGTGCTCGGCGGCGGGCTGTCCCAGCTTCCCCACCTGTACCAGCAGCTGCCCGGCGCCATCCAGCGCCACCTTTTCGCCGGCGCCCAGGTGCCGCCGATCATGCCGCCGCGCTTCGGCGACGCCGGCGGCGCGCGCGGCGCAGCCCTGTTGGTCCTTCAACACCTGAAGACGAGCGCACCATGAGCCAGGCCCTCTCCCCCATCCAGCAAGTCATCAAGGCGCACCGCCGCGGCGAAGCGGCAGGACTGTACAGCGTCTGCTGCAGCCATCCGATCGTCCTCACCGCCGCCATGCGCGTGGCGCAGGACTACGGCACCCTGCTGCTGGTCGAAGCGACCTCGAACCAGGTCGACCAGTACGGCGGCTACACCGGCATGAATCCGGCCCGCTTCCGCGCCTATGTCGAACAGCTGGCGCGCGAGCGCGGCTTTCCACTCGACCGCCTGGTGCTGGGAGGCGACCACCTGGGCCCCAATGGCTGGCAGGGCCGCCCCGCAATGGAAGCCATGGCCAAGGCCGAGACCCTGGTCGCGGCCTACGCGGCGGCCGGCTTCCACAAGATCCACCTGGACTGCAGCATGCGCTGCGCCGACGACCCGCAGACCCTGGACGACGCCATCGTCGCCGGGCGCGCGGTGCGCCTGGCCATCGTGGCCGAAGCCGCCGCACGCGGCGCCGGCCACCCGCCGCCGGTGTATGTGATCGGCACCGAAGTGCCGGTGCCGGGCGGCGAGTCGGCCCTGGCCGATGCGGGCGCGCCGACCTCGCCGCAGGCGGCGCAGCGCACGCTGGAAGTGCATTGCCGCGCCTTCCTCGACGCCGGCCTGCACGACGCCTGGCGCCGCGTGATCGCCATGGTGGTGCAGCCGGGCGTGGACTTCGACCACAGCCATATCCAGCACTACGACGCGGCCCAGGCGGCCAGCCTGTCGGCTTTCGTGGCGGGCCAGCCCGGCCTGGTGTTCGAGGCGCATTCCACCGACTACCAGAAGGAATCCGGCCTGCACGAGATGGTGCGCGACCACTTCGCCATCCTCAAGGTGGGCCCGGCCGCCACCTTCGCCCTGCGCGAAGGCCTGCTGGCCCTGTGCCAGATCGAGGACGAGCTGGTGGCGCCGGAGCGCTCCTCGCGCCTGATGCAGGTGCTGGACGAGGTGATGCTGGCCAAGCCCGAACACTGGCGCAAGCACTACCCGGGCAGCAGCGACGAGCAGCGCGTGATGCGCCGCTACGGCCTGTCCGACCGCTGCCGCTACTACTGGGGCGAAGCGCCGGTGGCGGCCGCCGTGGAGCAGCTGTTCGCCAACCTGGACGCGATCGAGATTCCGCTGCCGCTCCTTAGCCAGCACCTGCCGGAACAGTACCTGGACGTGCTGCAGGGCCAGCTGGGAACCGCCAGCCGCGCGCTGCTGGAGCACAAGATCGGCCGCGTGCTGGCGCAGTATGCGCGGGCCTGCAAGCGCAATGCGGCGCAGGCAGTCAACAAGCAGGTATCAATCTGTTAAGCTCGGCGTTTTTACCGTCGAGCCGATCCGCCATCATGCGAAACACCACCCAACGCCGCGAAGCCATCCTCCAGCTCCTGACCCGCCAGGGATCGGTCCAGGTGACCGACCTGGTGCAGGAGTACGGCGTGTCGGCGGTGACCATCCGCAGCGACCTGAGCGCGCTCGAGGCGCAGGGACTGGCCACCCGCAGCCACGGCGGCGCCACCCTGATGCGCACGCCGCCGACCGAGCACACGATCCGCCAGAAGGATGCGATCAACCAGGCGCAGAAGGAGCGCATCGGCGCCCTCGCCGCCACCCTGGTGCAGGAAGGCGACAACATCATCATCGACTCGGGCACGACGACCATCTCGCTGGCGCGCCACCTGCGCGATGCGAACAACGTGACGGTGATGACGAATGGCCTGAACATCGCCTGGGAGCTGGCCGAGTCGCCGGGCGTGGACCTGATCCTGACCGGCGGCCTGCTGCGCAAGCAGTCGCTGTCGATCCAGGGCAGCCAGGCCGAGGCCACCCTGCAGGCCTATAACTTCGACAAGCTCTTCCTCGGGGTCGACGGTTTCGACCTGCAGTTCGGGGTCACCACCCACCACGAGGCCGAGGCCAGCCTGAACCACAAGATGGTCGAGCGCGCGAAGAAGATCATCGTGCTCACCGACGCTTCCAAATTCGGCCGTGTCAGCCTGCACCGCATCGTGCAGCTGGACCGGGTCCATACCGTCATCACCGATGCCAGCGTCAGCCCCGAATACCGCGAAGGGCTGCAAAAGCTGGGCATCGAATTACTCATAGCGGAATAAATGCTCAGCGGCAGAATCCTTACTCCCCAAGGCTGGATCACAGGCAGCATCGAGTTCAGCGACTGCATCCACCGGATCATCGAAGGCCCTGCCGCGGGCATGCACACCATCCTCCCCGGCTTCGTCGACCTGCACGTGCACGGCGCGGCCGGCGCCGACACGATGCAGGGCGGCGATGCGGGCGCCATCATCGCCCGCACCCACGCCAGGTACGGCACCACCTCCCTGCTCGGCACCACCATGACCGCCAAGGAGCTCGACATCCGGCGCGCCCTGCGCGGCCTGGCCGGCGCGATCGCCGAGCGTCCGCAAGGCGGCGCGCGCATGCTGGGCGTGCACCTGGAAGGCCCCTTCCTCAGCCAGAAGCGCCTGGGCGCCCAGCCCCCCGACGTCATTCCCGCCACCCTGGAGCTGGTACGCAGCCTGCACGCCATGGCGCCGATCCGCGTGCTGACCATCGCGCCGGAAGTCGACGGCCACCTGGCGCTGATTCCCGACCTCGCCGCGCTCGGCATCCGGGTCCAGGTCGGCCACAGCAACGGCAGCTACGAAGACGGCGTGGCCGCGCTGCGCGCCGGCGCGGCGGGCTTCACCCACCTGTACAACGGCATGACCGGCATCCACCACCGCGAGCCCGGCATCGTCGGCGCGGCCCTGGCGCACGCCGAGTACGCCGAGATCATTCCCGACCTGGAGCACGTGAGCCCCGGCGCACTGCACGCCGCCCTGCGCGCGATCCCGCGCCTGTACGGCATCACCGACGCCACCTCCGCCACCGGCATGCCGGACGGCGAATACGCGCTCGGCACCCAGCGCGTGTTCAAGTGCGCGGGCTGCGTGCGCCTGATCGATGATGGACAAGGCGCCGGTTCGCTGGCCGGCAGCGTGCTGACCATGGACCAGGCGTTGCGCAATTTCGTCGGCCTGGGCCTGGACCTGGCCGACGCCGCGCTGCGCGTCTCGACCTACCCGGCCGACTACCTGGGCGAGACCTCGCGCGGACGCCTGCAACCGGGCGCCTGGGCCGACATCGTCGTGCTCGACGAAGCGCTGCGTCCGGTGGCCGTCTTCGTCGAAGGCGAAGCGATCGACTTGAACTGACCAACACCAAATAGACGGAGACACCATGGACGCTTCAACCTCTTCGGCGGAGCGCGGCAAGCGCTACCTGCTGTTCATCGCCGGCATGGGCGGCCTGCTGTACGGGATCGACGTCGGCATCATCGCCGGCGCCCTGCCCTACCTGGAATCGACGGCCACGGTGGCCTGGAAGCTGAGCACCCAGCAGCTGTCCTTCATCGTGGCGGCGGTGCTGCTCGGGTCCGTGCTGTCTTCGCTGTTCGCGGGTGCGCTGGCCGAAGCCATCGGGCGGCGCTGGGCCATGGTGCTGGCGGGCGCGCTGTTCACGCTCAGTATCCCGATGATCTCGCTGTCCGACGGCTACACGCCGCTGCTGCTGGGCCGTCTGCTGCAGGGCGTCAGCGGGGGCCTGATCGGCGTGGTGGTGCCGCTCTACCTGGCCGAATCGCTGCCGGCCGCCCAGCGCGGCCGCGGCGCGGCCCTGTTCCAGCTGATGCTGACCATCGGCCTGGTGGGCGCGGCCGTCATCGGCCTGAGCCAGGCCCAGAATGTCGATGCCGCCACCCAGGCCGCCGCCGCCCTGGCGCCGCTCGATCGGGCCGCCGCGGTGTTCGCGGCCCAGGACCACGCCTGGCGCACCATCTTCTGGCTTTGCCTGGCGCCCGGCCTGGTGTTCACCGCCGGCAGCCTGGCGCTCAAGGAGTCGCCGCGCTGGCTGGCCTTGCGCGGGCAAGGCAAGATCGACCGGCCCGCGGCAAAGGCTTCCACCGGACGCGACTCCCTGGCCAGCCGCCGCTACGTGCTGCCCTTCCTGCTGGCCTGCCTGGTGCTGGCGCTGACCCAGGCCACCGGCATCAACTCGATCCTGGCCTACGTGGTCACGATCCTGAACCAGGCCGGCCTGCCGGGCGCCACCGCCAACGCGGCGGACGTGGCCCTGAAGGTGCTGAATGCCGTCATGACCGTGGTGGCGGTCATCCTGGTCGACCGCAAAGGCCGCAAGTTCCTCCTGAAACTGGGCAGCGGCTGCATCGTGGTGGCGCTGGTGTCGGCGGGACTGCTGTTCCGCGGCGCGGAATCGGAGCAGCACGACGTTCGCGCGGCGGTCGAGGCCCAGGTGAAGAATGGGGAACTGGCGCTGCGCCTGGATAGCGCCCAGCTCACCAGCCTGGGCGGAAGTGGCGACGCGCGCCAGCAGCTGACCGTGGCCTATGCCTACGGCCCGTTCACCAACGTGCAGTCGCGGCGCAGCGACGACCCGCTGCTGCCCGCCATGACCCTGCGCCGCGAAGACACGGTGCAGGAGGACAGCGTGATCGGCGCCACCCTGCGCCGCTGGCACCTGAATCCCTTCGCCGACCCGGCCGACGCCAGGGACGCGCCGCTCGTCATCGAGCGCGCCTGGCTCGGCCCGGTGCCGCCGGAGGCGCACGGCTGGCAGGTGGCGCTGGCGATCTGCCTGTTCGTGGCCGGTTTCGCGGTGGGGCCGGGCGTGTGCGTGTGGCTGGCGCTGTCCGAGCTGATGCCGACCCGGATCCGCTCCAACGGCATGAGCATCGCCCTCCTGATCAACCAGTTCGTATCGACCGTGATCGCCGCCATGTTCCTGCCGACCGTCGGCTACTACGGCTACTCGACCGTGTTCTTCTTCGGGGCCGCGTTCTCGGTGCTGTACTTCCTGACCGCGGCCTTCCTGCTGCCCGAGACCAAGGGCAAGACGCTGGAAGAGATCGAGCAGCACTTCACGGGAGCGGTGTCGCGGGCCTGAGCGCTTCGGCCACCGGGCCGTCCGCCGTGTCGCGCACGATGAAGCCGGCGTCCTCGATCGCAAGGCGCAGCGCGTCGGCATCCTTCCAGCGCTGTTCCGTGCGCGCCAGGCCGCGTGCTTCGATCAGCTCCCTGACCGCCTGGGGCAGTGCGATCGCGGCCGGCCGCCAGTGTTCGAGGCCTAGGCCAAGGGCCCCGTCCAGCCACGCGACCGTGGCCCGCTTCGCCTTGCCGTCCAACCCCGACTTCAGGAGCTCCCAGGCCAGGGCCAGCGCGCGCGGCGTATTCAGGTCCTCGTTCAGCTCGGCCAGCATGGCGCTGCGCCAGGACGGATCGGCCTCGCCGCCCTGAGGGAGCGCATGGCAGGCCTGGCGCAAGCGGTTCAGCGCCGTCTGCGCCGCCTGCAGCGCCGGCCAGGAGAAGGCCAGCGGCGAACGGTAGTGGGCCGTCAGCACCAGGTAGCGGTAGGCCAGCGGCTCGAATCCGCGTTCCGCCACGCTTGCCAGGCGCAGGAAGCCGCCGTCCGACTTCGACATCTTGTCGCCGCTTTCCAGCTGCAGGAAGGCGCCATGCAGCCAGTAGCGCGCCGGCGCATGGCCGTGGCAGGCCTCGTGCTGGGCGATCTCGTTCGAGTGGTGCACCGGGATGTGGTCTTCGCCGCCGATGTGGATGTCGAACAGCGCTCCCAGGTATTTGCTCGACATCGCCGAGCACTCGATGTGCCAGCCGGGGAAGCCGCGGCCCCAGGGGCTGTCCCATTCCATCTGGCGCTGCTCGCCCTCGGCGCTGAACTTCCACAGCGCGAAGTCGGCCGGCGAGCGCTTGCCGCCGGCCTCGACCCGGTGCCCGGCCCGCTGGCCGGCGGTGTTCAGGCGCGCCAGGTGGCCATAGGCCGGCAGGCGCGCGGTGTCGAAATAGATGCCGTCCCCGGTCCGGTAGGCATAGCCCTGGCGCTCGATCCCGGCGATGAAGGCGACCTGCTCGGGGATGTGGTCGGTGGCGCGCGCCCACACGGCCGGCGCACGGATGCCGAGCTGCTCCAGGTCGTGCTGGAAGGCTTGCGTGTAGTAGGCGGCGATGTCCCAGGCCGAGCGGCCGGTGCGCCGGGTGCCCTTCTCCATCTTGTCCTCGCCGGTGTCGCCGTCCGAGGTGAGGTGGCCGACGTCGGTGATGTTGACGACGTGGTGGACCGTGTAGCCGTTCAGTTCCAGCACGCGGCGCAGGGTGTCGCCGAACAGGTAGGTGCGCAGGTTGCCGATATGGGCATAATCGTAGACCGTGGGACCGCAGGCGTACAAGCCCACGCGTCCCGCCTGGATCGGTTGGAAAGGGCGCAACGCGCGCTCGTAGGTGTCGTACAGCTTGAGGTCCATGGCGGCTCCAGAAAAGACAAAGGCCACAGGGAAGCAAGTTCGCTGTGGCCGATAGAAGGTCTGTAAATGCAGAAAAGCGGTGCGACAGGCTCCTATGGCCTGTGTCGACATGCTCCGAAGTGGAATTTTTTGATCTGCATGATGTCAGTCTAGCACGACAAATTGCTCAGGTGAATACGCAGTGACACGGTGTCCGGCCGGATTGCTGTTGGTGTAGAATCTTTGCGCCGGTTATTGAATCATCAACCACCGAATGTAGACCAAATAAAGGGTTCGAATATGCGTCTCTTCCCCACCCAAGGCAAATTCGCGTTTGCTGTCGCCGCCACCATCCTGTCCGCCAGCGCGCTGGCCCAGAACTGGCCTACCGGAAACGTCACGGTCGTCGTGCCCTGGCCGCCGGGCGGCCCGTCCGACATCGCCGCGCGTCCTCTGGCCAAGGGCCTGACCCAGAACCTGGGCCAGACCTTCGTCATCGACAACCGCGCCGGCGGCGGCGGCAACATCGGCACCGCCGCGGTCACCCGCGCCGAGCCGGATGGCCACACCCTCCTGATCACCTCGAGCGCACCGATCGTGATCAATCCGAGCCTGTACAAGAAGATGGCTTTCGATCCGATCAAGGAACTGACCCCGGTCACCAACCTGCTGCGCGCGCCGCTGGTGCTGGTGACCCACCCCTCGGTGCCGGCCAAGAACCTGAAGGAACTGATGGCCTACATCCAGGCGCAGAAGGGCAAGTTCCAGTACGCCTCGTCGGGCAACGGCACCCCGCAGCACCTGACCGGCGAACTGTTCGCCAGCGTCGCCAAGCTGGACATGATCCACGTGCCGTACAAGGGCTCGGCCCCGGCGATCTCGGACCTGCTGGGCGGCCACGTGCCGATGATGTTCGACAGCACCATCGCGATCATGCCGCACATCAAGGGCGGCAAGGTCAAGCCGATCGCCCAGTCGGGCACCAAGCGCTCGCCGCTGCTGCCGGACGTGCCGACCTTCGCTGAAGCCGGCCTGCCGGCCATCGAGTCCTACGCCTGGTACGGCCTGTTCGCACCGGCCAAGACCCCGGCTCCGGTGATCGCCAAGATCAACGCCGAAGCGCAGAAGGTCATGAAGGGCGCGGACTTCCAGAAAGTGCTGACCGACACCGGCACCGAATACGTGGGCGACACCCCGGCGAACTTCGCCAAGTTTGTCCAGGCTGAATCGGTCAAGTGGTCGAAAGTGGTCAAGGACAGCGGCGCGACCGTCGACTGATCCGGACTCACTGTCTGATGCAAAACGGGATGGCCGCATGGCCATCCCGTTTTTCTTTGGACAAAGCCTTGCGTAAGCGTTCCGGTCTTATCGCCTGACATGCTCCGTCATCTGCTGCCGGCGCGCCTCCAGCTTTGCCTTCACATAGGACAGCCATGGATCGTCCGGATCCGGCCGGCCGCGTACGGTCGCGATGTGCTCGAAGCTGCGCCAGGTGGCAGGCTTGCCGCGAAACAGCAGGTAGTATTCGCCGACGGTGAAGTCCGGCTTCACGATGCAGTCGGAATCGTTGTGCAGGCGTCCTCCGCCGTGTTCCCAGAAAGCCTTGCCCCCATGATCGCTGGATGACAGGCTGATCCGCGTTGGGCCGTGCGCGCCGATGAGGATGAAGCGCTGTTCGTCCGGTCCCAGGATACGCTCATGCACTTCGAACTCGTATTCCACGGGCGGACGTCCAAAAGCCGAGGCGTGCAAGGGGGTTGCACGCACCACCTTGGCAAGCGATACATCGGTGGCCAGCGCAATCTGCTCGTCCGGTGAGACAAGCTGCTCGCGTGGAGGGGAATAACAGGCGTGGCTGGCCGGGCTCACCAGCATGCCGAACAAGAGCGTGGCGCCGCCACGCCTGGCCAGGCTGGATAGGAATACATACGTGCTCACTGCCGGCCTCATCCTGTCGATTGAATGACGCATCTTAGCAGTTGGCCGGCTGTCGACATCCTCGCTTTGTCACGCGAGGCCTGGGATATCAGCGCGGGATGTCAGCGGCTGCGCCGCCAGCGCAGGGCCGCGAACAGGGAAGACAGCGAACGGGTGCGGATCAGTTTGCCCAACGAGCCGCCATAGTTGCAACGCGAGTTGATCGTCATTTCTTGTAGCCTCCGAAACATTACTTAACAGAATAACTACGCCTCTTACCGGCTTCTGTGCGCTAGCTCGCATAGCACATCAACTCGACCGTGACTAACGCGCGCGCCCTGCTTCGATTGAGCCATATCATTGTTACAGCAATGTGGCACGCCATCCTTGTCGGGTAGCGAACCGCATTGCGGTAGAGGTCAACAGACCAGGGAGGACGAGATGAGCTACGCAGATCGTGACAAGTACGGGATGTACAAGGACACGCGGCATGCGGGTCCGGGCCCGGCACTCATGGGCGCCGACACCTTGATCGGCGACAGCGTCGTCAACGGCAACGAAGAGAACCTTGGCGACATCAAGGAAATCATGCTCGACATGCAAACCGGACAGGTGGCCTACGCCGTGCTCGCGGTCGGCGGCTTCCTGGGCATGGGCGAAAAGCTGTTCGCCGTGCCCTGGCAGGCGCTGCACCTCGACACCGCGCACCACCGCTTCGTGCTGAATGTCGACAAAGAACGGCTCAAGAATGCGCCTGGCTTCGATAAGGATGCCTGGCCCGACATGAGCGACGTGAACTGGGCGAGCGGCATTCACAGCTTCTACGGCACCGAGATGGATCGTCCGGGCGCCCCGACCATGGGTCCGGGCGTGGCCGTGGGCGGCATGGTAGGCGGCGCCAGCACGGGAACCGGGTCCTCGCGCATGGGGAGCGGCATGGGGTCGAGCATGGGTTCGGGCTCGGCCGGCGGCGGCGACCTGGGCAGCGGTTCGGGGCTGGGCGGCGTTGGCTCGAGCACCGGTAGCGCCGGCATGGGATCGGGTGCGGGCGGCGGGAGC
>CBIHLT010000006.1:0-58776 GCA_966210615.1 uncultured Massilia sp. | reverse complement strand
CCTATATATATAGAGAGAGGGTAGAGGCGCGAATGCGGCCCCTGCGCGACCGGTGAGCGGCAAAGGACATCGAAGTCCTCCGTCTCGACCGACAGTCCCGTCTCCCGGCCAGGGCCGCGGAGCCGCAGCGCACCGGGAGGCCGGCGTGCGCAGTGGCAAGGAACTCCCTTTCCTCTTAGGCAGCCTGAGCAATCGACTTGCCTGAAACTTCACTACATCCAGGCGCACCAAACCCTCCTTAAAGCACTCCCAAACCCGCTTTCCGGGCCCTCCACCGACATCGCGCCGGTCAAAATTTCTCTACCGCCACGTCATCTGTTCTTCCACCCCAGGGAAGCCAGCACCTCAACACCCTCGCAAAAACAAGTTGGCCAGACGCCCGTGCACCCAACACATGCACCGCAAGGTTCACTTCTCCCCTTTTTGGCGCACCCATTTCATTTTTATCAATACAAAGTGTTGGTTTGTCATCAGACTGACTGATGTCAACCGATATATCTGCTATCACTTTTATTTATACTCTCTGGGAGCCCGCGCTATCGGGCGTCTTCGCCCAACTGTACGCACAGCTTCTGGAAAACTGGCTATAGTTTGCAAAAAGGCCAGAGTTACAGTATATGAAATTTGCCATCTCAGTGATTTTTCGTGAGAAATTCGGTAAATATGGGGTTATAGCCAGATGTTCTACACCATGAGGAGAATTGCTACACAAAATTACAAAACCCTTCTGCTTCGTTCACCACCCGACAGCCTGCTTTCTGCTTGTATAGATGAGCCCGTTTGCCTGCATTTACAGGCAGTTAGGCACCCTTTTGGTGCTGTAAAAATGTATGTGCAAAAAAGAATTCGTAGGTATAATTCTTCGATGTCCCGGATGCGGCTCCTAGCGATCTGTCGTGTTTAGTGGGTTTGGTAGCAACAAAAAAGAGTTGGTATTGGAGAAATATGGCATGAATTTTACGAATGAGAAGAGCCCCGGGAAGAACATGACCGGCTTCATTATCGTTCTCCTGCTGCACGTGCTGGTTGCGTGGGCCATCGTGAATGGCCTGGGTACCCGGATCGTCAGCAAGGTGACGGAAGCGGTCGAAACCAAACTGATCGAGGAAGTGAAGCCGCCGCCGCCGCCGGAAACCCCGCCGCCGCCGCCGCCGCCGGAAATGAAGGCCCCGCCGCCTCCGTTCATCCCGCCGGTCGAAGTGCAGGTGAACACCCCGCCGCCGCCGACCAACGCGATCACCACGGCCACCAATACGCCGCCGCCGACCACCTCGCTGGCTCCGCCGGCACCGCCAGCACCTCCGGCACCGCCGGCGCCGGCGCGTGGTCCGAGCCGCACCGAAGCCGTGGCCGACTTTAATACTTGCGCACGTCCGGAATATCCGCGTTCGTCGCAGCGTAACGAAGAAACCGGTACCACCACCCTTCAGTTCCTGATCGGTGTCGATGGTCGAGTGATGGATTCCAAGCTGGCGAAGTCGAGTGGCTTCCGTGACTTGGACCGGGCCGCACAGTCGGCTCTGAGCAAATGCCGATTCAAGCCAGCCATGGTTGATGGCAAGCCGGAACAGGCGTGGACAGCGGTGCAGTACGTCTGGACGCTGGAATAAAACCGAGGCAGATCACCGTCTCACCTTTTGATTTTCGTTGTCATTAGTTCAGCGAACTGTCTATTTAATATTTTGGAGGAAGCATGTTTAAGAATACCCGTTTGTCCGCTATCCTGGCGGCTGTCCTGTTCTCGGTAACGGCAGCATCGGCCCTGGTGTCCGCACCGGCCTTCGCTGACGCACCGGCAGCACCGGCAGCCGAAGCTCCGGCGGCCGACGCCGCAGCACCGGCAGCAGACGCGGCCGCTCCGGCAGCCGACGCAGCTGCTCCTGCAGCCGACGCAGCCGCTCCGGCCGCGTCCACCGAAGAAGTCCACAACCCGTACGGCATCGGCGCCATGTGGGAAGAAGGCGACTTCGTCAACAAGGGCACCATCATCATCCTGTCGCTGATGTCGATCGGTTCGTGGTACATCATCATCACCAAGCTGATCGACCAGCAGAAGATCATGCGCCAGTCGAAGGAAGTCTCGTCGAAGTTCTGGAAGGCTCCGTCGATCGCCGCTGGCTCGGCAGCCCTGAAAGAAGGTTCGCCGTTCCGCTTCATCGCTGAAACCGGCACCAAGGCAACCCAGCACCACGACGGCGCCCTGCTCGAGCAGATCGACCTGTCGACCTGGGTGACCATGCAGATCCAGCGCGCCGTGGACCGCGTCCAGTCGCGTCTGCAAGACGGCCTGTCGTTCCTGGCAACCGTCGGTTCGACCTCGCCGTTCATCGGTCTGTTCGGTACCGTCTGGGGCATCTACAACGCACTGACCGCTATCGGTATGTCGGGTAACGCTTCGATCGACAAGGTCGCAGGTCCGGTGGGTGAAGCACTGATCATGACCGCATTCGGTCTGTTCGTTGCAGTTCCGGCCGTTCTGGGCTACAACTGGCTGGTGCGTCGTAACAAGTCGGTCATGGAAGATGTCCGTTCGTTCAGCGCCGACGTGCACTCGGTCCTGATCTCGGGCGCCATGTCGACCTCGAACGCCGCCGCAAGCGCTAAAAAGGCTGGCTAAATCATGTCGATGAGTGTCGGCTCCGATAGCGGAGATGAAGATGCCGTGATGTCAGAAATCAACACGACGCCGCTTGTCGACATCATGTTGGTTCTTCTGATCATCTTCCTGATCACCAGCCCGGTGGTGCTGAATCTGCAGAAAGTGTCCCTGCCTGCGGAAACGAACCAGGTCACCAAGACCAAGCCGGAAGACGTCAATATCACCATCAACAAAGATGGCGAGATGTACTACAACCAGACGCGCATCGCGAACACGGACGAGCTGTTCAAGTTCCTCGCGGAGCAGTCGGTGAAGCAGCCGCAGCCTGCTGTGAAAGTTCGTGGCGACCAGGAATCCCGCTACGAAGCGATCGGCCGGGTGATTTACACGGCACAGCGTGCTGGGATTCAGAAGGTCGGTTTCGTGATCGAACCGCCTGACAAGATGTAAGAACTCTTGTCCGCGGTGCCCGGTTTTACCGGGCGCCGCGTCCGTTACCCCAACATTTGAAAAGGAAACATCATGGGTATGAACGTAGGTTCGGGCTCCGCAAAAGGAGCCGATCCGGAACCGATGATGGAAATGAACATGACGCCGCTGATCGACGTCCTGCTCGTTCTCATCATTATGATGATTATCACGATTCCGAAACAGAACCACTCGGTTAATCTGAACATGCCGGTCGGCACCCCGCCGCCGTCCGATGTGAAACCGGTTGTGGTCACGATCGACGTGGACTTCGACGGCACCATCCTCTGGGACGGTGAAGTGATCCCGAATCGTCAGGCACTGGAAGCCAAGATGAACAGCGTGGCCGCGATGCCGAACCAGCCGGAAGTGCACTTGCGTCCGAACAAGCTGGTAGAGTACAAGGTGGTGGCTGGTGTCATGGCAACCGCCCAGCGTCTCGGCGTCACCAAGATCGGCATGGTCGGTAACGAGCAGTTCCAGTAATCGTTCCATGTTAGACCAACACGGCAGGGGCTCCCTGCCGTGTCCATTTTGAAAAAAGGATTTTTCCGATGATTAAATTCCGTCTCGCACACCTTGGCCTCGCGCTGGCCGCGCTCGGCTTCACCGCGGCCGTTCCTGTCGTGGGCCTGGCCCCCGTGCACGCCGCTGTCTCGCTGCGTCCGGAAGTCGGCAAACCGCTGCAACAGGCGCAGGCGCAGATCAAGCAAGGCAACGCCAAGGGCGCGCTGGCAACCCTGCGCGAAGCGGACAAGGCGGCGAAGAGCGATGACGAGCGCTTCCTGATCGAGCGCGTGCGCGCATCGGCGGCATCGTCGGCCGGCGACTGGGACACCGCCGCCAAATCGTTCGAAAAACTGCTGGATTCGGGCAAGCTGAGCGCCGGCGAGCGTTCGCAGTTCTCGGAAGGCCTGGTCGGCATCTACATGCGTGCCGGCGACCTGAACAAGGCAAACGCCACCATTCAAAACCTGCTGAAGAAAGGCGACGATCCGAAGCTGCGCGCCTACCTGCTGCAGAACTACTACAAGCAAGGCAACATCGCCGCACTCGAGCAGGAGCTGCGCAATGCCGAGAAGAGCGGCCGCCTGAGCGAAGACCAGCTCGGCATGCTCGCCAACATCCAGCTGAAGAAGAACGACAAGGCCGGCTACGTCCAGACCATCGAGAAGCTGGCCGCCAGCTATCCGAAGGCCCAGTACTGGAACGACCTGCTCAACCGCGTACAGGGCAAGCCGGGCTTCTCGGGCCGCCTGTCGGTCGACATCTATCGCCTGAAGCTGGCCAACAACCTGATGAAGAAGCCGAGCGAGTTCATGGAAATGGCCCAGCTGGTGCTGCAGGCGAAAGCCCCGGCCGAAGCGCTGAAGGTCATCGACAAGGGCTACAAGGCCGGCGCCCTGGGCACCGGTCCGGATGCGGGCCGTCACCAGCGCCTGAAGGATCTGGCCGAGAAGAGCCTGGCCGAGCAAAACCAGAACGTCGCCGCCCTGGAAGCCGAGTACACCGCCGCCAAGGACAACGACGCGCTCGTGGGCCTGGGTTACGCGCTGGTGCAGGCAGGCCAGGCCGACAAGGGCCTGAAGATGATGGAAGCCGCGATCAAGGCCGGCGGCCTGCGCCGTGCCGACGAAGCCAAGCTGCGCCTGGGCGAAGCCTATGCCGTTGCCGGCAAGAAGTCGCAAGCCATCAGCACGCTCAAGACCGTGGGCGGCAAGGATGGCACCGCCGACCTGGCGCGCTACTGGATCATGGCGATCAATCGTCCGATCGCTTAAGCTGCACCGTGATCGAGAAAACGCTGCCTTCGGGCAGCGTTTTTTTTCGTTTGCGCTCCGGGTGCATGCGATGCCAGGCGCCGATCCCTGGACGGCCGGAGCGCGCAATTTTCCCAACGAACAAAGCGCCTCCTCGTGGCCGCATCAGGCCTCGCTGCTGTGCAACATGATAGTTACCGTATAATCAGAGTTTTCGTGCCGGCTTCACCCCACCCGGCCCGTGCAACTGGACCAATTGATGAAGGTATTCCGCGGACTTCCCAACGACAGGGCGCGCGCGCCCTGCGCGCTCACGATCGGCAACTTTGACGGTGTCCACCGTGGGCACCAGGCATTGTTGGCGCACGTCCGCAGCGCCAGCGCATCGCTCGGCCTGGAAGCGGCCGTCATGACCTTCGAACCCCATCCGCGCGAATACTTTGCCCAGCGCAGCGGCGACCTGTCCAAGGCCCCGGCCCGCATCGCCAACCTGCGCGACAAGCTGGGCGACCTGGCCAAGGCCGGCATCGACCGCGTCATCGTCGAACACTTCAACGAACACTTCGCCGCCGTCGCCCCGGACGATTTCATCGAGCGCGTGCTGGTCGAGGGCCTGCACGTGAAGTGGCTGATGGTCGGCGACGACTTCCGCTTCGGCGCCCGGCGCGCCGGCGACATCCAGATGCTGCAGGACGCCGGCCGGCGCTTCGGCTTCCACGTCGAGACCCTGCCCGCCGTGATGCACGGCGCCCAGCGTATCTCGTCCTCGGCCGTGCGCGCCGCGCTGGCCGAAGGCGACTTCGCCCGCACCAGCGAACTGCTGGGCCACCCCTACACCATGTCCGGCCACGTGATCCACGGCCAGAAGCTGGGCCGCACGCTCGGCTTCCCGACCCTGAACCTGCGCGTGGTGCACCGCCCCGCCCTGTCCGGCATCTTCGTGGTCCAGGTCCACGGCCTGGCCGACCGGCCGCTGCCGGCGGTGGCCAGCCTGGGCGTGCGCCCCACCGTCGAGGACGCCGGTCGCATGCTGCTGGAGGTGCACCTGTTCGACTTCGCGCAGAGCTGCTACGGCAAGCTGGTGCGCGTCGAATTCCTGGCCAAGCTGCGCGACGAGGAAAAGTACGGCGACCTCGCCACCCTCACCGCCGCGATCGACCGGGATGCGGCTCAGGCGCGCGCCTTCTTCGCGCACCGCAACGGCGCCCTGACCGCGACCGACCGAATTTGACGCGGCCCGCCCGCGTCCGCGGCCGGCGCATTGCCGGCCTGCGTCTTGAAACATATTCATTACCAGAAGAATCTTATGTCCGACTCTAAACAGAACTCGCCGAAGGGCGCAAAGAAGCCTGAAAGCAAATACCCGGTCAACATGACCGATACCCCCTTCCCGATGCGCGGCGACCTCGCCAAGCGCGAGCCGGGCTGGGTCAAGCAGTGGCAAGACAAGAAGATCTACGAGCGCGTCCGCAAGGCGGCGCTTGGGCGTCCGAAGTTCATCCTGCACGACGGTCCTCCGTACGCCAACGGCGACATCCACCTGGGCCACGCCGTCAACAAGATCCTGAAGGACATGGTGGTCAAGTCGCGCACCATCGCCGGCTTCGACGCGCCTTATGTGCCGGGCTGGGACTGCCACGGCATGCCGATCGAGATCCAGATCGAAAAACAGTTCGGCAAGAACCTGCCGACCGCCGAGGTGCTGCAGAAAGCCCGTGCCTACGCGCTCGAGCAGATCGACCGCCAGCGCGCCGGCTTCATCCGCCTGGGCGTGCTGGGCGAATGGGACAACCCCTACATGACCATGGCCTACAGTAACGAAGCCGACGAGCTGCGCGCCCTCGGCAAGCTGCTGGAGAAAGGCTATGTCTACCGCGGCCTGAAGCCCGTCAACTGGTGCTTCGACTGCGGCTCGGCCCTGGCCGAAGCGGAAGTCGAGTACCAGGACAAGCGCGACCCGGCGATCGACGTCGGTTTCCCGTTCGCGGAGCCGGAAAAAGTCGCCGCCGCCTTCAGCCTGGCTTCGCTCCCGACCGACTACGGCTTCATCGTGATCTGGACCACCACCCCGTGGACCATTCCCTCGAACCAGGCCCTGAACGTCAACCCGGAAGTGACTTACGCGCTGGTCCAGGCCGAGCGTGACGGCGCTCCGCTGCTGTTGATCCTGGCCGCCGACCTGGTCGAATCCATCCTGCAGCGCTACAAGCTCGAAGGCAAAGTCATCGCCACCGCCCTGGGCGACAAGCTGGGCGGCCTGCGCTTCAAGCACCCGCTGCACGCGCAGGACGCCTTCTACGACCGCACCTCGCCGGTTTACCTGGCCGACTACGTCACCACCGACAGCGGCACCGGCGTCGTGCACTCGGCCCCGGCCTACGGCCTGGAAGACTTCCAGTCCTGCAAATCGCATGGCATGAAGGACGACGAGATCCTCAAGCCCGTGATGGGCGACGGCCGCTTCGCCTCGACCCTGCCGCTGTTCGGCGGCATGAGCATCTGGGAAGCCAGCAAGCCGATCTGCGAGGCCCTGCGCGGCGCGGGCGCGCTGTTCGAGCTGAAGATGTTCGACCACAGCTACATGCACTGCTGGCGCCACAAGACCCCGATCGTCTACCGCGCCACCAGCCAGTGGTTCGCCGGCATGGACGTCACGCCGAAGGACGGCGGCCCGACCCTGCGCCAGACCGCGCTGGCCGGCATCGACGAGACCAAGTTCTTCCCCGACTGGGGCCAGGCGCGCCTGCATGGCATGATCGCCAACCGTCCGGACTGGACCCTGTCGCGCCAGCGCCAGTGGGGCGTGCCGATGGCTTTCTTCATCCACAAGGAGACCGGCGAGCTGCACCCGCGCACCCCTGAGCTGCTGGAGCAGGTCGCCCAGCTGATCGAAAAAGAAGGCATCGACGCCTGGCAGAAGCTCGACCCGGCGACCCTGCTGGGCGCGGACGCGGCCAGCTACGAGAAGAACAAGGACACCCTGGACGTGTGGTTCGACTCCGGCTCGACCCACCAGACCGTGCTGCGCGGCTCGCATAAGGAGCAATCCGCCTTCCCGGCCGACCTCTACCTGGAAGGCTCGGACCAGCACCGCGGCTGGTTCCACTCCTCGCTGCTGACCTCCTCGATGCTCAACGGCCGCCCGCCCTACAAGGCGCTGCTGACCCACGGCTTCACCGTCGACGAGCAGGGCAAGAAGATGTCCAAGTCGCTCGGCAATACGCTGGCGCCGCAGAAGATCTCCGACACCCTGGGCGCCGACATCCTGCGCCTGTGGGTGGCCTCGACCGACTACACCGGCGAGCTGTCGATCGGCGAAGAGATCCTCAAGCGCGTGACCGAATCCTACCGCCGCATCCGCAACACCCTGCGCTTCCTGCTGGCGAACACCTCGGACTTCGATCCGGCCAAGGACAGCGTCCCGGTCGCCGAGCTGCTGGAAATCGACCGCTATGCGATCGCCGCGATGGCCCAACTGCAGCAGGACGTCGCCGCCAGCTTCGAGCGCTACGAGTTCCACCCGGTGGTCGCGCGCCTGCAGAACTACTGCTCGGAAGACCTGGGCGGCTTCTACCTCGACATCCTCAAGGACCGCCTGTACACCACCGGCGTGAATTCGCACGCGCGCCGCTCGGCCCAGACCGCGCTGTGGCACATCGCGCACAGCCTGCTGCGCCTGATGGCGCCGATCCTGTCCTTCACCGCCGAGGAAGCCTGGGCCGTGTTCGCGGGCGAGCAAGCCTTTGCGGAAAGCGAAGAGACCATCTTCACCCAGACCCTGTGGACCTTCCCGGCGCTGCCGGACGGCGAGGCGCTGCTGGCCAAGTACGCCCTGCTGCGCGAAGTGCGCGCCAGCGTCACCAAGCAGCTGGAAGAGGTGCGCGCTTCCGGCGCCATCGGCTCCTCGCTGCAGGCCGAGCTGGCGATCAAGGCCGCGGGCGAGAAGTACCAGGCGCTCGCGAGCCTGGATGACGACCTGAAGTTCGTCTTCATCACTTCGCAAGCAAGCGTGAGCGAAGCAGCCAACGAAGCCGAGGAAAGCGTGACCGTGACCCCGTCGGAAGCGGAAAAGTGCGAGCGCTGCTGGCACTACCGCCGCGACGTCGGCCACGACCACGCGCACACCGGCCTGTGCGGCCGCTGCGTGAGCAACCTGTTCGGCAGCGGCGAGCCGCGCCGTTTCGCCTAAGCCTCGCTTAGGGACCACCGCCATGCCGGCTGTTCCGGCATGGCGGTTCTGACACTTCTACCATGGCAACCAAAAAGAAACCCGTAGTCTCCGGCATCATGAAAGCCGCTCCCAAATCCGGCAGCGGCATGCTGCCCTGGCTGGGCCTCGCCCTGATCCTGGTCCTGCTCGACCAGGTGGTGAAAATCGCCGTCGAGCGCAGCTTCCACTACGGCGAGACAGTGCCGGTCACCGGCTTCTTCAACCTGATCAAGGTCTACAACCCGGGCGCGGCCTTCAGCTTCCTGGGCGACGCCGGCGGCTGGCAGCGCTACCTGTTCACCGGCATCGCGGTGGTCGCGGTCGGCTACATCCTGTATCTGCTCAAGCGCCATCCGGGCCAGCGCCTGTTCTGCTTCGCCCTGGCCCTGATCATGGGCGGCGCGATCGGCAACGTGATCGACCGCCTGGCCTACGGCCACGTAATCGACTTCCTCGATTTCTACTGGAAGGGCGTGGGCCACTTCCCGGCCTTTAACATCGCCGACATCGGCATTTCCGTGGGCGCCTTCCTGTTCATCCTCGATGAGCTGCGCCGCGTGAACAAGTCCTGATTCCTTCGAAGGAGGCATGAACATGGACCTGAAGGGCAAGAAGATCGTCCTCGGCCTGACCGGCGGCGTGGCCTGCTACAAATCGGCGGAACTGTGCCGCGCCCTGGTCAAGCGGGGCGCCAGCGTGCAGGTCGTGATGACCGAAGCAGCCCTGCACTTCATCGGCGCGGTGACCATGCAGGCCCTGTCCGGGCACACGGTCTACACCGACCAGTGGGACCCGCGCGTGGCCAACAACATGGCCCACATCGACCTGACCCGCGGCGCCGATGCGGTGCTGATCTCGCCCTGCTCGGCCGATTTCATCCGCAAGCTGGCGCACGGCGCCTGCGACGACCTGCTGTCGACCCTGTGCGTGGCGCGACCGCGCCACGTGCCGCTGCTGGTGGCGCCGGCGATGAACGTCGAGATGTGGGAAAACCCGGCCACCATGCGCAACGTGGCGCAGCTGCGCGAGGACGGCATCCACATCCTCGGCCCGGCCGCCGGTTCCCAGGCCTGCGGCGAGACCGGCTACGGGCGCATGCTCGAACCCGAGGAGCTGGTGGACGAGCTGATCGCCTCCTTCCAGCACAAGGTGCTGCTTGGTCGCCGCGTCCTGATCACGGCCGGCCCGACTTTCGAACCGATCGATCCGGTGCGCGGCATCACCAATCTCTCGTCCGGCAAGATGGGCTATGCGGTGGCGCGCGCGGCGCATGAAGCGGGCGCCGAGGTGACCCTGGTCTCCGGGCCGACTTCCCTGCCCACGCCGCATGGCGTGCGCCGCATCGACGTGCTCACCGCCCAGCAGATGCACGACGCCGTCATGGCCGGCATCGAAGGGCAGCACGTCTTCATCGGCGTGGCCGCCGTGGCCGACTGGCGCGTGGCCAATGCCAGCGACCAGAAGCTCAAGAAGCAGGAAGGCGGCGGCGCGCCCCAGCTGGAATTCGTGCAGAACGCCGACATCCTGGCTTCGGTGGCGTCCACCACCACCCTGTCCGGGTGGCCGTATTGCGTCGGCTTTGCGGCGGAATCGGAAAACCTGATGGAATTCGGCCCCGCCAAGCGCGAGCGCAAAGGCATTCCGCTTCTCGTAGGTAATATTGGCCCCCAGACCTTCGGCCAGGACGACAACACCATCATCCTGTTCGACGAGAGCGGCCACACCGTGCTGCCGCGCGCCGACAAGCTCACGCTCGCGCGCCAGCTCGTGTCCGAGATCGCCAAGCGGCTCGAACGGCGCTCCCTCCTGACCTAAGCACAAGAACACATGAAGAACATCGACCTCAAGATCCTCGATCCGCGCATGAAGGACTTCCTGCCGGCCTACGGCACCCCGGGCAGCGCCGGCCTGGACCTGCGCGCCTGCGTGGACGCGCCCCTCACCATCGAGCCGGGACAGACCGTGCTGGTGCCCACCGGCCTGGCGATCCACATCGGCGATCCGGGCTATGCGGCCATGATCCTGCCGCGTAGTGGGCTCGGCCATAAGAACGGCATCGTTCTCGGCAATCTGGTAGGCTTGATCGACTCCGATTACCAGGGCCAGTTGATGGTCTCCACCTGGAACCGCGGCCAGGCCGTGTTTACGCTGCAGCCGATGGACCGGCTGGCGCAGCTCATCGTGGTGCCTGTGCTGCAGGTCGGCTTCAACGTGGTAGAGGAGTTCGCATCGAGCGAACGGGGCGCCGGAGGCTTCGGCAGCACCGGCAAACAATAACAACATGTAAGGAGGACCATGACCCGCATCCATCGCCTGCCTACGACGGCGCTGGTGATCGCCACCGCCGCATTCCTGTCGGCCTGCTCCACGCCGGGGCCGACCGTGCCGGGCGCCCAGCCAGGCATCTTCGCCGGCGCGCAGCCGGCCAAGCCCGAGCTGACCCCGCAGATGGCCGCCGCGGCCGACACCCTCGACAAGATGGCCACCCTGCAGGACCGCCTGTACCGGGTCGCGGCTCCCCTCCTGATCGACAACGCGGAACTGTGCACCAAGCACGCCCGCAACCTGCTCGGCTTCACCGCCAAGAACCGCCACTCCTACCCCGGCTACTACAACGAGGCCGCGCACGTGGTGTTCGGCATGGGCGAGCGCCTGCAGGTCACCAACGTGCTGGCCGGCAGCGGCGCCGCCAAGGCCGGCCTGCGCCAGGGCGACGGCCTGGTGGCCGCCGGCGGCAAGCCGATGCCGGAAGGCCCGAATGCGCTGTCGCAGGCGGGCGCGGTGTTCGGCCCGATCATGGCCAGGCAGGCCACCCTGCCGCTGACCATCGAGCGCAACGGCAATACCAGGGACCTGAGCATCCCGGTGACGCGCGCCTGCGCCTTCGCCATCGAGCTGGGCAACGCGGACAACGTCAACGCCTATGCCGACGGCCAGCGCGTGATGGTCACGCGCGGCATGATGAACTTCACCCAGAACGACGACGAGCTGGCCTACGTGCTGGCGCGCACCATGGCGCACAATATGCTGGGCCACGCGGCCACGCAGCGCAATGCGGCGACCATCGGCACCATCATCGACAACCTGATCCGCGTGACGCCGGACACCTCGATGCTGATCGGCAGCGCCGGCATCAAGGCCATGCCGGCGGAGAGCGATGCGGCGGCGGACCGGCTGGCCATGTACCTGCTGGCGCGCGCGGATTACCGGATCGAAGGCGTGTCCGGGTTCTGGAAGCGGCTGGCGGGGACGTATCCGGCGACGGTGCTGAACGGCTATACGGCCAACCATCCGGGCATGGCGGCGCGGATCGCGGCGGTGGAGCGGGCGCTGGCGGAGATCAGGTCGAAGAAGTCGGCGAACAAGCCGCTGGTGCCTTAACACAGGTAACACAGCGGTTCCAAACTTGGGTCCCCGCCTTCGCGGGGATGACGTTGGTAGGTGTGCGTTGAAGTCCGCATGAGCGATTTCGGACACGTACTGATGAACGTCATCCCCGCGGAGGTCGGGACCTTGCCATTGGCAAGATCCCGCCCAAGTTTTTATGCACGCCACATTACTATTCCCCCGCCAACGCAAACCGCCCATTTTTTGTATCATTCTCCATCAACCTTTTCACGCCGCACCCCGGCCGCGCGCCCATGGACAGTATCGACCTTGAAGTGCTGAAGACTTCCGCCGCCTGGCTCGCCGCCGGCCGCCGCTGCCAGCTGGTCACGGTGATCAAGACCTGGGGCTCCAGCCCGCGCCCGATCGGCGCCACGCTCGGCATCTGCGAAGACGGCCAGGTGGTCGGCTCGGTCTCGGGCGGCTGCATCGAGGACGACCTGATCGGCAAGGCGCGCAGCAAGGGCATCGAGCTCACCCGCCCGCACATCGTCAGCTACGGCATCAGCGCCGACGAAGCCCACCGCTTCGGCCTGCCCTGCGGCGGCACCATCGAACTCGCCATCGAACCGCTGTCGCACGACAGCCGCATCGCCGAACTCCTCGAACGCCTCGGCCAGGGCGAACTGGTCGAGCGCAGCGTCGACCTCGACACCGGCGCAGTCACGCTGCACCGCGCGCAAGCCAGCGCCATCCAGCGTGTCGAGGACGGCGTGCTGCACACCATCCACGGCCCGCGCTGGCGCCTGTACATCATCGGCGCCGGTCCGCTGTCGCGCTTCCTGGCCCAGGTGGCGGCCGGCATGGACTACCGCGTCACCGTGTGCGATCCGCGCGAGGAATACCACGGCGGCTGGAACCTGCCCGGCGTGGAACTGGTCCACGTGATGCCCGACGACCTGGTCATCGACGCCAGGCTCGATGCGCGCAGCGCCGTCGTCGCGCTCACCCACGACCCGAAGCTGGACGACCTGGCCTTGATGGAAGCGCTCAAGTCCGAGGCTTTCTATGTGGGCGCCATCGGCTCGCGGCTGAACAACAGCAAGCGGCGCGAGCGCCTCAAGCTGTTCGACGTGAGCGACGAACAGCTGGCCAGGCTGCACGGCCCGATCGGTCTCTACATCGGCAGCAAGACGCCGGCGGAGATCGCGATCTCGATCATGGCCGAACTGACCGCCGTCAAGAATGGCGTCCCCGCCGGGATGCTGGTGCCGCATGCGGCGGCCTTCGAGACGGCCTCCACCCAGGCCTGCGCACGCGCCGCCTGAATTCAACAGCAATAAACAGGTGGCGTGGCGCGGGTCGCGCCGCCACCATCACCGATCTTCGCCCCGACCTTCGCACATCGCCATGAACACTGCCAACATGCTGCGCCTGATAGCGCTGGCCGCCATCTGGGGCGGCTCCTTCCTCTTCATGCGCATCGCCGCGCCGGTCCTCGGCCCGGCCGTGCTGATCGAATACCGGGTCGCCTTCGCCGCCCTGTTCCTCGCCGGCGTCGCCTGGGTCCTGCGCAAGCGCAGCTCGACCGCGCCGCTCAATCTGCGCGCGCACTGGAAGCATTACCTGATCCTGGGCCTGTTCAATTCCGCCCTGCCCTTCGTGCTGTTCGCCTTCGCCGCGCGCACCCTGTCGGCCTCGGTGCTGTCGGTGCTGAACGCCACCGCGCCGATGTGGGGAGCGCTGGTGGCCTTCGTGTGGGCGCGCCAGCCGGTCAGCGGACGCGCGGCGCTGGGCCTGGTGCTGGGCACCATCGGCGTGGCGCTGCTGGTCGGCTTCGACCACGTGTCCGACCTGCCCGGCGCGGGCATCGCGGTGGGCGCGGCCCTGATCGCGGCGCTCAGCTACAGCGTGGCCAGCCAGTACGCGAAATCGGCCAAGGCCGTGCCGCCCTTCGCCAACGCCCACGGCTCGATGTGGGCCGCCGCGCTGCTGGTGCTGCCGGTGATTCCGCTCTTCCCCGCGCCCGGCGAACCGACGGTCGGCATCATGGCCGCCGTGCTCGCGCTCGGCGTCCTGTGCAGCGGCATCGCCTACATCATCTACTTCAAGCTGATCGAGGAAGTGGGCACCACCTCGGCCCTGACGGTGACCTTCCTGAACCCGGTGTTCGGCATCCTGTGGGGCGCGATCTTCCTGCATGAAGTGGTGGGCTGGCACACGCTGGCCGGATCGGCCATCGTCCTCCTGGGCACGGCGCTCGTGACCGGTTTCACCCCGTCCTTCCTGCGCGCACCGGCTGCCGCGCAAGGGAAATGATGGGCGAGCTGAGCATTCCCCTGCCCGCGGGCTACCGCGTGCGGGACGTGCTTGCCTTCCACAGCCGCGATGCCGAAGGCGTGGCCGAGCGGATCGCCGAACACGGCCTGCGCAAGGGCATCCTGCTGGGTGGCGTGCCGGTGCTGATCGAGATCGATTTCCATCGCGAGGAAACGGAGAGCACGGCCCTGTGCCGCATCCTTCCCGACAGCGCGCTCACGGCGGCGCAGCAGCAGGCCGTGCAGGACGCCTTGCTCAACATGCTGGGCCTGCGCATCGACCCGGCCGCCTTCGCCGACTTCGCGCGCGCCGATCCGGTGCTCGGCCCGCTCCTGGCGCGCCAGCCCGGCCTGCGCATCGTGCAGTCGGCCACCGTGTTCGAAGCCCTGACCTGGGCCATCATCGGCCAGCAGATCAACCTGGGCTTCGCCATCGCCCTGCGCCGCACCCTGATCCAGCTTGCCGGCCGCCCGCACTCGAGCGGCCTGTGGTGCTACCCGGAAGCCTCCGACGTCGCCCGCTTGCAGCTGGAAGACCTCACCAGCCGCAAGTTTTCGCGTGCGAAGGCCGAGACCGTGCTGCGCCTGGCCCGGCTGGTCGACGAAGGCAAGCTGTCGCTGGCGCGCGAGCGCGATCCGATGGAGGTCAGCCGCGAGCTGCTGGCCGTCAAGGGCATCGGCCCATGGACCGTCAACTACGCCTTGCTGCGCGGCTACGGCTACCCCGACTGCTCGCTGCACGGCGACGTGGCGGTGCGCACCGCCTTCCATCAACTGATGGGCGGTGAAGCGCGGCCGGACATCGCCGAAGCCGAACGCCTGCTGGAGCGCTACAAGCCGCACCGGACCATGGCCGCCGCCTACCTCTGGGCCAGCCTCAGCGACCAGGCTGGCTGAACTCAGTTCCAGCGCGGCAGGCCTTCGAACTGCTGCGCTCCTTCTCCCGCGAACCGGATCAGCTCGGCCAAGGGCACGGTGGCCAGGTTATCCCGGCCGTAATGCCCGCCGAGCGCGCTGGGAATCTTGAGGCAGTACTTGCGCCCGTCCGTGAGCGGCCCGAGCGCCGCCTCGGCCAGGCGGACGACTTCCGGCATGTACCAATCGTTGAGAAAATCCTGGTTATAGGACAGCGCGTCGAAGTCGGCCCGGCTGCGGGCCAGCGGTTCGCAGCACAGGTCTTGCGGCCGCAGCCGCCAGTAATGGTCGTCCTCGTCGCGGATGATGAGGTTACCGAACGCATTGGCCCCAAGCACTTCGACGGCCTTCAGGCCGACCCAGCCCCAGGACTCGTTGATATCGTCGACATGGATCATCGTTCCCCCTTGCAGTGCGACCGGCATGTGCCAGCCTTTGCCGGTTTGACCGGGCGGGTGCGGGGAGATTGCAGGCGAACGCAGCAGGTTTGACCTGGATCGAGCGAAGTCTGGGCCAACATCGCGGCGAAAATGAAAAAAGCCGCTGATCCTTGCGAATCAACGGCTTTTCGAATTCTGGTTGCGGGGACAGGATTTGAACCTGTGACCTTCGGGTTATGAGCCCGACGAGCTGCCAGACTGCTCCACCCCGCGTCTGATGCTTCGTATTATACGCAGCTTCCACCTTTTAGGCAAACTCAATCCCGCCGAGATGTGCGATTGCAGCAGCTTATGGCTCATGCATAGGGGGCGCGGGCCGCTTTTCCTGCCCTTGCCGGACTACATGAGCACTCCAATCAGTGTAAAGTAAAGGGCAATACCAATTCGTCGATGACCTATGAAATTCTGCTCCGAGTGCGCCCATCCTGTCGCGCTGGCCATTCCTGAAGGCGACAACCGGCCGCGCTACGTCTGCACGCACTGCCACACGATCCATTATCACAATCCCAAGCTGGTCATCGGTTCCATTCCCGTCTGGGAACAGGACGGCAAGCTGCAAGTGCTGCTGTGCCGCCGCGCCATCGAGCCGCGCTACGGCTACTGGACCCTGCCGGCCGGCTTCATGGAAAACGAAGAAACGACCGAGCAGGCCGCCGTGCGCGAGACCGAAGAGGAAGCCGGCGCCAACGTCGAGCTCGGCAACCTGTTCACCCTGCTGAACGTGGCGCACGTCCACCAGGTGCACCTGTTCTACCTGGCGCGCCTGCGCGACCTCGATTTCGCGCCGGGCATCGAAAGCCTGGAGGTGAAGCTGTTCACCGAAGCCGAGATTCCCTGGGACGAGCTGGCCTTCCCCACTATCCGCAGCACACTGGAACTCTTCTTCGCCGACCGGATCAAAGTCCGCGAGGGCGGCAGCTATGGTTTCCACAGCCGGGACATCGTGCGCCCCATGCTCGCGCCGCGCGAGCCCGACTGACCCGGCGAGGCCCGCATGATCCCCTGGCTCGAGAGCGATACGCCTTTTCCCGACGTGTCCGAGGCATTGACCGTGGACGCGCCGGGCCTGCTCGCGGCCGGCGCCGACCTCTCGCCCCAGCGCCTGCTGCTTGCATATCAGAATGGGATCTTCCCCTGGTTCTCGGAAGGCCAGCCCATCCTGTGGTGGAGCACCGACCCGCGCATGGTGCTGTTCACCGACCAGTTCAAGGTCAGCGACAGCCTGAAGAAGACCCTGCGCAAGGTCGAGTCCAGCCGCCTCGAGGGCGGCCCTTGGGAGGTGCGCTTCGACACCGCCTTCGAGGACGTGATGCGCGCCTGCGCCGCGCCGCGGCGCGACGGTCCCGGCACCTGGATTTCGGAAGACATCATCGACGGCTACACGGGCCTGCACGGCATGGGGTATGCCCACTCGTCCGAGGTCTGGCTGAACGGCGAGCTGGTCGGCGGCGCCTATGGCGTGTGCATCGGCCGTATGTTCTATGGCGAATCGATGTTCGCGCGCGTCTCGGACGCTTCCAAGGTGGCGCTCGCCTACCTGGTGTCCTTCCTGCGCGGGCATGGCGTGCGCATGATCGACTGCCAGCAGGAGACCGGCCACCTGGCCTCGCTGGGCGCGGCGCCGATCCCGCGCAGCCGCTTCCTGGACCATTTGCGCGCGGCGATCCGCGAGCCCGCCATCACGCAGTGGAAGGTGGCGCCACCGTTGACTGGCTAACACTGTGCGCAGCGCGATTTCGCTAAAATAGGTTCACCACGTCGTCTCGAGAGCTTTTTGCATGACGCACTTAAATGACCTGCCCTTCGCCACGCTGCAGTTCTATACCACGGCGCCCTATCCGTGCAGCTATCTCGATTCCCGCCAGGCCAGGTCGCAGGTGGCGACGCCCTCGCACCTCATCAATGCCGACGTGTATTCCGAGCTGGTGAAGAACGGTTTCCGCCGCAGCGGCATCTTCACCTACCGTCCCTATTGCGACGGCTGCCAGGCCTGCATCCCGGTGCGGGTCAAGTGCGCGGACTTCACGCCCAACCGCACCCAGCGCCGCGCCTGGAAGCGCCATGGCGAGCTGGTGGCGATGGTGGCCAACCTGGCCTTCTCCGACGAGCACTACGCGCTCTACCTGCGCTACCAGACCACGCGCCACGTGGGCGGCGGCATGGACCAGGACAGCCGCGACCAGTACGCCCAGTTCCTGCTGCAGAGCCGGGTCAACACGCGCCTGGTCGAGTTCCGCGAGCCGGACGGCACCCTGCGCATGGTCTCGATCATCGACGTGCTCTCGGACGGCCTGTCCTCGGTGTACACCTTCTTCGATCCGGACGTGGATGGCGCCTCCTACGGCACCTATAACGTGATGTGGCAGGTGAACCAGGCGCGCGAGCTCGGCCTGGGCTATGTCTACCTGGGCTACTGGATCGAGCAGAGCCCCAAGATGGCCTACAAGATCAACTTCCGCCCGCTGGAAGCGCGCGTCAACGGCGCCTGGAGCGTGCTCGAGCGCTAAACTGCCTCCCGGCAGGCGATCCTTTACGGGTCGCCGCACGGTAGAATGGCAGGGATTATCACTTTGAGCACCCCATGTCCGACAAACTCCTGTACGCCCTTGCCCGTCCCCTGCTGTTCTCGCTCGATCCCGAGGCGGCCCACAACCTGACCCTGCCGGCGCTGCGCCGGGCGGCCGAACTCGGCCTGACCGGCATGGTCAGGAAACCGAAGCCCGACCCGCGCACCGTGATGGGCATCACGTTCCCGAACCCGGTCGGCCTGGCCGCCGGCCTGGACAAGGATGGCGCCTACATCGACGGCCTGGCGGCGCTCGGTTTCGGCTCGATCGAGATCGGCACCGTGACGCCGCGCGGACAGATGGGCAACCCCAAGCCGCGCATGTTCCGCCTGCCGAAGGCGCGCGGCATCATCAACCGCATGGGCTTCAACAACGGCGGCGTGGACGCCTTCGTGGCCAATGTGCAGGCCTCGCGCTTCTACCAGGAGCGCCAGGGCGTGCTGGGCCTGAACATCGGCAAGAACGCCGACACCCCGATCGAGCGGGCGGCCGAGGATTACCTGCATTGCCTGCGCCGGGTGTATCCGTATGCGAGCTACGTGACGGTCAACATCTCCTCGCCGAATACCAAGAACCTGCGCCAGCTGCAGGGCGCGTCGGAACTGGACGCCCTGCTCTCCCAGCTCAAGCAGGAGCAGTCGCGCCTGGCCGACGAATACGGCTACTACGTGCCGGTGGCGCTCAAGATCGCGCCGGACGTGGACGGCGACCAGATCCGCGACATCGCCGGCGCCCTGCTGCGCCACAAGATCGACGGCGTGATCGCCACCAACACCACGCTCAACCGCCGCGACGTGGAAGGCATGAAGCATGCGAACGAAGCGGGCGGCCTGTCGGGCGCGCCGGTGTTCGAGCAGTCGACCATCGTGATCCGCGCGCTCAAGGCCGAGCTGGGCGAGGAAGTGCCGATCATCGGCGTGGGCGGCATCATGCGCGGCCAGGACGCGCGCGCCAAGATCGCTGCCGGCGCCAAGCTGGTGCAGCTGTACAGCGGCCTGATCTACGCGGGCCCGGCGCTGGTGCGCGAGTGCGCCGACGCGCTGCGCAAATAACAGGAGCAGGAGAGGAACATGAGCATGGAACGCAGGCAGCTGGGCCGCACGGAGTTGCAGGTGTCGACGGTCTGCCTCGGCACCATGACCTTCGGCGAGCAGAACAGCGAAGCGGACGCGCACAGCCAGCTCGACTATGCACTGGAGCGCGGCGTCAACTTCATCGACACCGCCGAGATGTATCCGGTGATGCCGAACGCGGCGACGCAGGGGTCGACCGAGCGCTTCATCGGCAGCTGGCTCAAGAACAGCGGCCGGCGCGCGGAGGTGGTGCTGGCCACCAAGGTGGCGGGGCCGAATCCGAACACGCCCTGGCTGCGCGGGCCGCAGCACAACCTCGGCCGGGCCGACATTCGCGCGGCGGTCGAGGACAGCCTGCGGCGCCTGCAGACCGACTACATCGACTTGTACCAGCTGCACTGGCCGAGCCGGAACCTGCCGATCTTCGGGGCGAACCAGTTCAACCCGCAGGCCGAGCGCGCGGCGGTGCCGATCGAAGAAAGCCTGATGGCGCTGGGAGAGCTCATCGGCGAGGGCAAGATCCGGCATGTCGGCGTGTCGAACGAGAGCGCCTGGGGCGTGTGCGAGTTCGTCAAGCTGGCCGAGACGAAGGGCTTGCCGCGGATCGCGACGATCCAGAACCTGTACAACCTGACGGCGCGCTCGTTCGAGACCAGCTTGCTGGATGAGGCCTGCTTCCGCAGCGAGGTCAGTTTGCTGGCCTACAGTCCGCTGGCCTTCGGCCAGCTGACGGCCAAGTACCTGGATGATCCCAAGGCCCAGGGGCGGCTGACTATTTTTCCGAAGAGCTGGAGTCCGCGTTACCTGCGGCCGGCGGTGCTGGCGGCGTGCGCGGAGTATGCGAAGCTGGCGCGGGAGAACGGAATGACGCCTGCCCAGATGGCGCTGGCGTGGTGTTATTCGCGGTGGTTCGTGGGGTCGACCATTATTGGGGCGACCAGCATGAAGCAGCTGAAGGAGAACATCGATGCCGTGGAGGTTTCGCTATCGGCGGATGTTGTCGCGGCGATTGATGAGATTCATTCGCGGTTCACCAATCCCGGACAGTGATCGAGCGCTCCCTCTGATTTAATGAACTTGGGTTCCCGCGAAGGCGGGGATCCAAGTTTTGTTGAGCAGCCATCACCCAAACAACTCACTCCGCCGCCTGCAAGGCCTTCTCGATATCCGCCCGCGTATACCCCTGAGCGAACCGCTCGATGAAGTGGTACGCATACGCGCGCAAATACGACCCGCGCCTGACGGCAAGCCGCGTCACGTTCTGCGCGAACAGGTGCGAGGACTCGATCGCCCTCAATCCCTTGTCGCGTCCATGATCGAATGCCATCGACGCCACGATCCCCACGCCCAGCCCCAGCGACACATACTGCTTGATGACGTCCGAATCCATCGCGGTCAGCACGATGTCCGGCGCCAGCCCCGCCTCGACGAAGGCCGCATCGATATGGCTGCGGCCCGTGAAGCCCACGTCATAGGTAATGAGCGGATACTCGGCCAGGTCTTCGAGCCGCAGCGGATGCGAGTTCGCGAAGATCGGATGCCCTTCCGGCGCCACCACCAGGTGGCTCCAGCGGTAGCACGGAAACGACACCAGATCCGGAAACGCCGACAAGCCCTCGGTCGCGATGCCGATGTCCGCCTTGCCCGACAGGACCCACTCCGCGATATGCTCCGGCGCGCTCTGCTGCAGGGCGATGCGCACGCCCGGGAAGGCCGCGCGGAAGGACTGCACCACCTGTGGCAGCGCATAGCGCGCCTGGGTGTGGGTCACCGCCACGGTCAGGGTGCCGCTGTCCTGCGCCGCATATTCGCGGCTGGCCTGCTGCAGGTTCTCCGCTTCCACCAGCAGCTTTTCGACGATGCGCAGGATGCCCTTGCCCGGCGGGGTCAGCCCCGTCAGGCGCTTGCCGTTGCGCTCGAAGATCTCGACGCCCAGCTCTTCTTCCAGCTCGCGGATCTGGCGCGACACGCCCGGCTGCGAGGTGAACAGCGCGTTGGCCACCTCGGTCAGGTTGAAGTCGCGCCGCGCCGCCTCGCGCACGGAACGCAGCTGCTGGAAATTCATATGCCCTCGCCCTGGTCCACGAATACTTCGATGCGGCGCGGACGCACGACCAGGGTCTCGCCCTCTTTCAATCCGAGGCTGGCGAAGCGCTCGTTCGGCAGGACGGCTTCGATCAGCTGCGCGTTGTCGGCGCGCTCCAGGTCGAGCTGGGCCAGCGGGCCGATCGCATGCGCGCGGCGCAGCGTGGCCACCACACCTTCGGCGCCCGGCGTGTAGCGTTCCACGTCCAGGTCGTGCGGACGCACATAGCCGATGCCGGCGCCGTCGCGCACGCCGGCGAATTGCGGCGCATTGAAGGTGACGTCGCCCGAGGCCAGCACGCCTTCGTGCACGCGGCCGTGGAACAGGTTGACGTTGCCCAGGAAACCGTAGACGAAGGGCGAAGCCGGCTTGTTATACACCTCGCCAGGCGCGCCCTGCTGTTCGACGCGGCCCTTGTTCATCAAGACCACCTGGTCGGCCACTTCCAGCGCCTCTTCCTGGTCGTGGGTGACGAAGATCGAGGTCACGTGCAGGTCGTCGTGCAGGCGTCGCAGCCAGCGGCGCAGTTCCTTGCGGACCTTGGCGTCCAGCGCGCCGAAGGGTTCGTCCAGCAGCAGCACGCGCGGCTCCACGGCCAGGGCGCGGGCCAGGGCGATGCGCTGGCGCTGGCCGCCCGACAGCTGCGGCGGATAGCGGTCGGCAATCCAGTCCAGCTGCACCAGTTCCAGCAGCTGTTTCACTTTTTCGCGGATCTGCTGCTCGCTCGGGCGCTCCTTGCGCGGCTTGACGCGCAAACCGAAGGCGACGTTCTCGAACACGGTCATGTGCTTGAACAGCGCGTAATGCTGGAACACGAAGCCGACCTGGCGCTCGCGCACGTGGTGGTGCGAGGCGTCCTGGCCGTCGAGCAGCACGCTGCCCGAATCCGGATGCTCCAGGCCCGCGATCACGCGCAGCAGCGTGGTCTTGCCGCAGCCCGAAGGGCCCAGGAGCGCGGTCAGTTCGCCGTCCGGGAACTTGAGCGATACATCGTCCAGCGCGGTGAACTGGCCGAACTGCTTGTGGATGTGTTGGACTTCGATGGTCATGCTGGGTGCTCCGTGTTGCGTTCGTCGGCGGCGGCCTGGCGCAGGTCAGTGCGCACCTGGTGCAGGCGCCATTCGATCAGGCTCTTCACCGCCAGGGTCACCAGCGCCAGCAGCGCCAGCAGCGACGCGATCGCGAACGCGGCCGTGAAGTTGTATTCGTTGTAGAGGATCTCGACCTGCAGGGGCATGGTGTTGGTCTCGCCGCGGATGTGGCCCGAGACCACCGACACCGCGCCGAATTCGCCCATCGCCCGGGCGTTACACAGGATCACGCCGTACAGCAGTCCCCATTTGATGTTCGGCAGCGTGACCTTGACGAAGGTCTGCCAGCCCGATGCACCCAGCACCAGCGCGGCCTCTTCTTCCTCGGTGCCCTGCTGCTGCATCAGCGGAATCAGCTCGCGCGCCACGAAGGGGAAGGTAATGAACACCGTGGCCAGCACGATGCCCGGCACCGCGAACAGGATCTTGATGTCGTGCTCGGCCAGCCATTCGCCGAACCAGCCCTGGGCGCCGAACAGCAGCACATAGATCAGGCCCGCGATCACGGGCGACACCGAGAACGGCAGGTCGATCAGGGTCAGCAGGATGCTCTTGCCGCGGAACTCGAACTTGGCGATGGCCCAGGCGGCGGCGACGCCGAACACCAGGTTGAGCGGCACCGAGATGCCGGCGGCGATCAGGGTCAGCTTGATGGCGGACAGCGCATCCGGGTCCTTGATCGACTCGACGTAGGTTTCCCAGCCGCGCTTGAGCGCTTCGGTGAACACCGCGACCAGCGGCACGAACAGGAACAGGGTCAGGAAAGCCAGTGCGACCGCGATCAGGGTGTAGCGCACCCAGTTCGGTTCGAACACATTGGTGGCCTGGCGTCTGGCCGGCACGGGTTTGGAAGGCGCCGGCACGACCTTGTCGAGGACCGCGCTCATTTCTTGCCCGCCCGTTTGCGTGTCCAGGCCTGCAGCAGGTTAATCGTCAGCAGCAGGATGAAGGAGATGATCAGCATCACGACCGCGATCGCGGTGGCGCCCGCATAGTCGTACTGCTCCAGCTTGGTGATGATGAACAGCGGCGTGATCTCGGAGACCAGGGGGAGATTACCCGCGATGAAGATCACCGAGCCGTATTCGCCGGTGGCGCGCGCGAAGGCCAGCGCGAAGCCGGTCAGCAGGGCCGGCACGATGGTGGGCAGCACCACGCGGATGAAGGTCTGCAGGGGCGAAGCGCCCAGGCTGGCGGCGGCTTCCTCGAGTTCGCGCTCGGCCTCTTCCAGCACCGGCTGCACCGTGCGCACGACGAAAGGCAGGCCGATGAAGGTCAGGGCCAGCACCACGCCCAGCGGCGTGAAGGCGACCTTGATGCCCAGCGAGGCCAGGTACTGGCCGATCCAGCCGTTATGCGAGTACAGCGCGGTGAGCGTGATGCCGGCCACCGCGGTCGGCAGCGCGAACGGCAGGTCGACCAGGGCGTCGACGAAGCGCTTGCCGGGGAACTGGTAGCGCACCAGCACCCACGCGACGATGCCGCCGAAGATGACGTTGATGAAGGCGGCGATCAGGGACGCGCCGAAGCTCAGGCGGTAGGACGCCATCACGCGCTCGGAAGTCACGGCGGCCCAGAAGGCGTCCCAGGTCATCGTGAAGGTCTTGAGGAAGACCGCCGACAGCGGGATCAGGACGATCAGCGCCAGGTAAAAGATGGTGAAGCCGAGCGAGATGCCGAAGCCGGGGATCACCCGGCCCGGAGAGCGTCTCGACGCATTGCCCGGCTGTGCGAGGGAAGTCATGAAAGCCCTTATTACAAATTCTTCTAACGGACTAACATATTCTCACGCAGCACTCATAAAGCAAACGAAACTTTCCTCATTTGCATAGACAGTTCTGCTATTTGGTCCGGCTCAAAACACCAGCTTCGCCGCCACGCCGGTCAAGGTGGTGGCCAGCAGCGCGCGCAGGAAGCGTTCCGGCACGGCGCGCGAGGCCATGGCGCCGAGGGTGATGCCGGGCACCGAGCCGACCAGCAGGGTCAGCAGCAGCATCCAGTCGATCGAGCCCAGCCACCAGTGGCCGGCGGCCGCGATGGCCGTCAGCGGTACCGCGTAGGCGATATCGGTGCCCGCCACTTCGGCCGGCGTCAGCTTGGGATAGAGGAAAACCAGCAGGGTGGCGCCGATGGCGCCGGCGCCGATCGACGAGACGGTGACCAGCACGCCCAGTACGGCGCCCGAAACGATGGTGGCGGTCGCCAACGCCCTGCCCTGCAGCTGGCGTTCGGGATGGGCATTAATCCATGCCAGCATCTTGCCGCGGAACAGCAGCGCAACCACGGTCAGCAGCACCGAGCCGGCGATCGAGTAACGGATGACGAGGCCGATTTCCTTGTCCAGCGCGCCGAATTCGCGCAGTGCGAACGTGGTCAGCAGCGCGGCCGGCAGCGCGCCCAGGCACAGGCGGCCGACGATGGGCCACTGGACGGTGCGGTTGAAACGGTGGGTGATGGTGCCGGCGCCCTTGGTGATGGAGGCGAAGGCCAGGTCGGTGCCGACCGCGACCGAGGGCGAGACGCCGAACAGCAGGGTCAGGAGCGGAGTCATGAGCGAGCCGCCCCCAACCCCGGTCATTCCGACCAGCAGCCCGACTGCGAAACCCGCCACTATGTAAGTCATCGACATGCTCAGCTCCCAATGTGGCACACAGGGTAAGGCTGCTCGGCTGTTTCACAAACAACAGCTTCCTTATTTGCTTATGCAGAGATCTTCGTACGGATGAGCGGGATGTGTTGTCGTTTTGCAACGCTCCATAAAAACGTCATCCCCGCGAAGGCGGGGACCCAAGTGCTGCTCGCGCTGTCGAAACGCGGCAGACTTGGATCCCCGCCTGCGCGGGGACGACGGGAAGAGGCTGTGCTTACTTGTTCGGCTGCGGCGTCAGGCGCAGGTAAGGACGCGGCGCCTCGAAGCCCTTCGGATACTTCTGCTTGATGACTTCCGGATCCTGCACGGTCAGCGGGATGATGACCGGATCGCCATCCTTCCAGTTGCCCGGCGTGGCCACGGTGTAGCCGTCGGTCAGCTGCAGGGCGTCGATCACGCGCAGCACTTCGTCGAAGTTGCGGCCGGTGCTCATCGGGTAGGTGATGGTCAGGCGGATCTTCTTGTTCGGGTCGATCACGAACAGCGAGCGTACGGTGGCGGTAACGGACTGCTGCGGGTGGATCATGTCGTACAGCTCGGACACCTTCTTGTCGGCGTCGGCGATGATCGGGAAGCCCACCACGGTCTTCTGGGTTTCTTCGATGTCCTTGATCCACTCCTTGTGCTGCTCGGCCGGGTCGACCGACAGGGCGATCGCCTTGACGTTTCGTTTGTCGAATTCAGGCTTGAGCTTGGCGGTCAGGCCCAGCTCGGTGGTGCAGACCGGCGTGAAGTCGGCCGGGTGCGAGAACAGCACCACCCAGGAGTCGCCCGCCCACTCGTGGAAGCGGATCTTGCCGATGCTGGAGTCCTGCTCGAAATCCGGGGCGGTATCGCCGAGGCGTAAGGTCATGTCAATCTCCTAGTTTGAACACACAGGTCAGAAAAAGCGGTTGTACAGCACGACGGCCCAGGTCGTCACGGCCAGCAGCAGGGTCAATGCGACCGCCGCGCTGCCCATGTCCTTGGCCACCTTGGAGAGCGGATGGCGCTCGAGCGAGATGCGGTCGACCACGGCTTCGATGGCCGAGTTGACCAGTTCGACGACCAGCACCACGATCAGCACGCCAATCAGCACCAGCTTCTGGAAACCGGACACCGGCAAGGCGAGCGCGACCGCGGCCGCGATGGCGATCACCACGATCTCCTGGCGGAAAGCGGCCTCGCTGCGCCAGGCCCAGGCGAAACCGTCCCAGGTGTTGCGGCAGGCGGCGAGAATGCGGCTGAGGCCGCGCTTGGTCTTGAATTCGCTGATCGGGTGTTCCATCGTCTTGAAAATAAGTCATGCAGGAATGCCATTATGCCGCTCGCCGCGCCGAATGTGTAAAAACCGACGACACACACTAGCCCATGTGTTTGCATGGTCTTTTCACATCATGGTATAAAGAAGGCACGCATACTGCACTGCACCAACCACATCATGAAAATGGAAACCCCAGAACCAGCCAAGACGTCGATCCAGGTGATCGAACGCATGATGGCGTTGCTCGACGCATTGGCCAGCTATTCGGACCCGGTGAGCCTGAAGGAATTGTCCAAGGTCTCGGGCCTGCACCCGTCGACGGCGCACCGCATCCTCAACGACATGGTCGTGACGCGCTTCGTGGACCGCGTGGAACCGGGCACCTACCGGCTGGGCATGCGGCTGCTGGAACTGGGGAACGTGGTCAAGAGCCGCCTGTCGGTGCGCGAAGCGGCGCTCGACTCGATGCGCGCCCTGCACCGCAAGACCCAGCAGACGGTGAACCTGTCGGTGCGCCAGGGCGACGAGATCGTCTACATCGACCGCGCATTCTCGGAACGTTCCGGCATGCAGGTGGTGCGCGCCATCGGCGGACGCGGTCCGCTGCACCTGACCTCGACCGGCAAGCTGTTCCTGTCGGTGGACGACGTCAAGGCGATCCGCGCCTACGCCACCCGCACCGGGCTGGCGGGGCATACCAAGAATTCGATCACGGAGCTGTCGCGCCTGGAGCGCGAGCTGAGCCTGGTGCGCTCGCGCGGCTACGCGCGCGACAACGAGGAACTGGAGATGGGGGTGCGCTGCATGGCGGCCGGCATCCACGACGACAGCGGCAAGCTGGTGGCCGGGCTGTCGATCTCGGCGCCGGCGGACCGCCTGCAGGAAGACTGGCTGGAAGACCTGGTGCAGACGGCGGCGAGCATTTCGTCGACCCTGGGGTACCGTCCCACGCCGGCAGTCTGAACGAGGGCGGCGCTGCCGCCCTGCCCTTCAATTCGGCGGCAACTCCGCCGGTGCCGCGGCCGTCGTCACGGTCGGCGCAGGCGGCGTGCCGCCCAGCCCGGCCGGCGTCACCGCCTCCAGCCAGCGCCGCATGCGTCCCGCGTCCGCGGTGCGCGACATCTTCCCTTTCGAATCCAGGAACACCATGATCACGTTGCGTCCCTGGATCATGGCCTGCATCACCAGGCAGCGCCCTGCTTCGTTGATGAAGCCGGTCTTCTGGATGCCGATATTCCAGTCCGGCAGCGCCACCAGGTAGTTGGTGTTCGCATAGCGCATCGGCCGCCCGCTGGCCTTGACCACGGAATCCTTGGTGGTCGAATACTCGCGCAGCAGCGGTTCCTGGTGGGCGCTGGCGACCAGCTTGGCCAGGTCGCGCGCACTCGAGACGTTGCGGCTCGACAGGCCGCTCGAGTCGACATAATGGGTGTCGTTCATGCCCAGCTCGCGCGCCGTGGCGTTCATGGCATCGACAAAGGCCTCGATCCCGCCCGGATAATTGCGTCCCAGCGCAGACGCGGCGCGGTTCTCGGAACTCATCAGGGCGATATGCAGCAGTTCGCGGCGGGTCATGCGCGCCCCCACCGGCAGACGCGAGCTGCTGTACTTATGGCGGTCGACGTCGGCGTCGGTAATGCGCAGCACTTCGTCCAGATCCTGCTTGGCCTTGACGACGACCAGGCCGGTCATGAGCTTGGTGATCGAGGCGATCGGCAGCGCCACGTTGGCGTTCTTCTCGAACAGCACTTCGGAGCTGTTCTGGTCCAGCACGAAGGCCACGTTGGAACGCAGGGCCAGCGGATCGGGAGTGCGGCTCAGCCCGGCGATGTCGCCGAGGCTGCGCGGGTCGTAGGCCGGGGCGGCGCGGCGCACGCTCTGGTAAGTGACCACGCGCTTGCCGCGCACCATGGCGACGCGGCGCACCATGCGCTGGCGGTTGTCGGCGGCGATGGTCTTGGCCAGGTCCTGGCGCTTCTTGGAGCGCACGGTCTTGCGGGCCGCTTTTCGCTTCTGCTTCTTCTTGACGACCTGGGTCTTCTCGGCCCCGGCGCCGGCTCCAGCGCCCGCACCGGCAGCCTGCGCCGGCGGGAGGGCGAGCAGCAGGGAGACAATGGCAGCGAAAGCAATTTTAAACATCTGGAAGCCCTTCGATGCGAACGGATGAGGTACGAAGCAAAGTGTAGCCGAACAAGGTGTGATCGCAAGGAGAATTCACATTCCGTGCGGCAACAATTCACAAAAACAACAAAACGCTGCGCCAACGAAGCCTTTGCGTATCAATGAGATATCGAACGCGGTCTATTTATTCCATGAAGCGGGTGAAGCCGCCGACGGGTTCCCGTTCGGTCACCAGGCTGTTCTCGATCCGTGCCGGATCGGCCCAGCCGAGCGCCATGCCGCACACCACCATTTCATTGTCCGGCAATCCGAGCTGCGCTGCAATCACCCGATGATATTGCGTAAAAGCAGCTTGCGGACAGGTATCGAGCCCCCGGCCGCGCGCGGCGACCATGATGTTCTGGAGGAACATCCCATAGTCCAGCCAGGAGCCCTGCTCCATGATGCGGTCGATGGTGAAGATGAAGCCTGCCGGCGCGTCGAAGAAGGCATAGTTGCGCGCGTGCTGGGCCGCCATGCCGGCCTTGTTGTCGCGCGTCAGGCCGAGCAGGCTGTACAGGTCCCAACCGACCTTGCGGCGCCGGTCGATATAGGGCGAGACCCATTCGCGCGGATAGTAGGCGTATTCCTCGGTATGCGCGCGCGCCTGCTGCGGATCGGCGTTGACCGCCAGGATCGCGTCGGACAGCTTCCGGCGCGCCTCCCCCGTCAGCACATAGACCTTCCACGGCTGGGTGTTGGTCCCGGACGGCGCGCGCGCCGCCACCTCCAGGATGCGTTCGATGTCTTCGCGCGCGACCGGCTTGTCGAGGAAGGCGCGGATCGAGCGGCGCGACGTGATGGCGGCATCGACCGCTTCTTGGCTCGGGCTGGAAATCATGGGGTCTCCGTAGTAGTGGATCGTGGTTTCCTGACGACGAAAGCGACGCCCGTGACGGCGAGCACCATGCCGGCCAGGCCGAGCAAGGTGAAGGATTCGCCGAACAGCAGCCAGGCCATCAGGGCCGTGGTGGGCGGGGTCAGGTAGAGCAAACTGGTGACTTCGGTGGCGGCGCTGCGGCTGATGAGGGTGAACAGCAGGAAGATCGCGCCGATCGACAGCGCGAACACCGACCACAGCCAGGCGAACACGAACTCGCCCGTCCACGCGATGCGCGAGAACGCCGGGTCGAGTCCTTCGAGCCAGACCGCCAGCGGCAGCAGCACCGCGACGGTGGCGGCGAACTGGATCACGGTGCCGGTGCGCAGGTCGAAGCGCGGACACCAGCGCCGCTGGACCATGGTGCCGGCCGTGATCGACAGCAGCGCGAACACGCACAAGGCGATGCCGGCGGCGGACAGCCCGGCCGCATGGATCTTTGCATAGACCACCAGCGCCACGCCGCCCAGGCCGAGCAGCAGGCCGAGCCATTGCGCCGGACGCACGCGCTCGCCGATCAGGGGCGCGGCCGCGGCGGTGAGGATGGGCTGCATGCCCACGATCAGCGCGGTCAGGCCGGCCGGCATGCCCAGCTTGATCGCTGCCCACACGCCGCCCAGGTAGCCGGCCTGCAGCAGGATGCCGGCCACGGCCACGTGCAGCACCTGGCCGCGCGGCCAGGGCGCGCGGAACAGCAGCACGGCCGGCAGCAGCACCGCCAGCACGCCGAGGCAGCGCACGATGAGAAAGGTCAGCGGCGGCGCATACGGCAGGCCGAGCTTGGCGACGATGAAGCCGGTGCTCCACAGGAACACGAAAAACAGGGGAATCGGAGAGAGCCAGGAATTGCTGGAAACGGAAGTTGCGCGGGTCTGCATGGCCTGGCTGTCGCGCCGTTGCCACGGCGGCTTGAATAAAACACAAGCGCTTAGTCTAGCACGGCCTCTTCGGCCGCGTTTCCCAGGGAATAAGTAGGTATAAACGCGCGTTTTTCTGCCGATTCTTTGCGCCAAATCAAGCATTGTTTCTTGCATTAAATGCATTCAAGAAATTTATGAACAGTAGATGGTGCATCGCATCAAAAATGCTTGACGCGCCAAACGAAGTGGCCGACAATTCGTTCTGTTGCGGTGCACAAAAAAGAGTTTCAGCCAGTTTTCGCAGGAACCTGTCTCACCTTAGCAAGATCCCTTTCTTTAAGAAACGTATTCATTTTGGAGAGCCACATGTTTGCAATCCCTGAGCAGTTCTCGAACGCCACCAAGGCCAGCTTTGAATCGCAATTTGCCCTGTTTTCGTCGCTGACGCAGAAGACCTTCGAAGGCGTCGAGAAGCTGGTCGACCTGAACATCAACGCGGCCCGCGCCACCCTGGAAGAGTCGTCGGCCGTGGCTCGCCAGCTGCTGGGCGCCAAGGACCCACAAGAATTCTTCTCGGTGTCGGCTTCGCAGGCCCAGCCGGCCGCTGAAAAGGCGCTGTCGTACAGCCGCCAGCTGGCGTCGATCGCCGCCGGCACCGGCGCCGAGTTCTCGAAGGCCGCCGAAAGCCAGATCGTCGAAGCCAACCGCAAGGTGATCTCGCTGGTCGACGAAGTGAGCAAGAACGCCCCGGCCGGTTCGGAAAGCTTCGTTGCCGCCGTCAAGACCGCGATCAGCAACGCCAACGCCGGTTACGAGCAGATCAGCAAGACCACCAAGCAGGCGGTGGAAGCCGTGGAAGCCAACCTGAACGCGGCGGTTGCCCAGTTTTCGGCGACTGCTCGCAAGGCGACCAATGCAGCGAACGCTGCAGCAGCGGCCTAAGCTGGTTTTAGTCAAGTAAGTAAAAAGCCGGAGCGCGAGAGCGTTCCGGCTTTTTGTTTTTAGGCGACGCGACCGAAGTCGACTCCCTAAGATTCTCCGCGTTATATGACAACGTCATCCCGGCGAAACAGCCTCACTCCCCCAGATACGCCGCCTGCACCCGCGGGTCATGCAGCATATCCTGCGCATTCCCCGTCATCGTCACCGCCCCCGAATCCATCACATACCCCCGGTGCGCCGCCTGCAGCGCCAGCCTGGCGTTCTGCTCCACCAGCAGGATCGTGATTCCCTGCGCCGACACATCGCGGATCACTTCGAAGATCTTCTCCACCATGATCGGCGACAGCCCCATCGACGGCTCGTCCAGCAGCAGCAGGGTCGGGTGGCACATCAGCGCCCTCGCCATCGCCAGCATCTGCTGCTCGCCGCCCGACAGGGTCCCCGCCAGCTGGCCCGCGCGCTCCTTCAGGCGCGGGAACACGGCATACCACTTCTCGATATCCGCGGCGATCCCCGCCTGGTCGCCGCGCGTGTAGGCGCCCATCAGGAGGTTCTCGTGGATCGTCATGCGCGTGAACACGCCCCGCCCTTCCGGCACCATGGCCAGCTTCTGCTGCACCAGCCGGAACGAGGAAATGCCCTTCAGCGGCTGGCCCAGGTAAGCGATGGAGCCTTCGACCTTGCATGGCGGGAGCGTCCCGGTGATGGCCTTGAGCGTGGTGGTCTTGCCCGCGCCGTTGGCGCCGATCAGGGTCACCAGCTCGCCGCGGTTGACTTCCAGGTCCACGCCCTTGACCGCCTTGATGCCGCCGTACGCGACCTTCAGGCCGCTGATCTTCAGAATGTTCTCGCCCATTAATGCGCGCCTCCCAGGTAGGCCTTGATCACGGCCTCGTTCTTCTGGATCTCGGCGGGCAGGCCTTCCGCGATCTGCTTGCCGTATTCCAGCACCGTGATGCGGTCGCACAGGCCCATCATCAGCTTCACGTCGTGCTCGATCAGGAGCACCGTCCTGCCCTCGGCCTTGATCTTCACCAGCAGCTCGCGCAAGGCCAGCTTCTCGGTCGCGTTCATGCCGGCCGCCGGTTCATCCAGCGCCAGCAGCTGCGGATCGGTGGCCAGCGCGCGCGCGATTTCCAGGCGGCGCTGGTCGCCATACGACAGGTACTTCGCCGTGCGGTTGGCGAAGGCGCCGATGCCCACGAAGTCCAGCAGCTCCTGCGCGCGCCGGCGGATCGCCGCCTCTTCCTCGCGCGCGGCCTTGTGGCGGAAGATGGCGCCGAACACACCCTGGCGGGTGCGCACGTGGCGCCCCACCATGACGTTCTCGAGCGCGGTCATCTCGCCGAACAGGCGGATGTTCTGGAAGGTGCGCGCGATGCCGGCCCTGGCCACTTCGTGCGGCGCCGACGGCGAATACGGCTTGCCGGCCAGTTCGAAGCTGCCGGAATCCGGCTGGTACAGGCCGGTGATGACGTTGAAGAAGGTCGTCTTGCCGGCCCCGTTGGGGCCGATCAGGCCATAGATCTGGCCCTGCATGATCTTGATCCCGACCTCGGTCAGGGCCTGCAGGCCGCCGAAGCGCTTGTTCACGCCGGAGATGTTCAGGAGTACGCGTTCGTTCATGATGGTTCTCTTCACTCCTCGCGCGCCAGGGCTGCGTTCGGACGGTCTTCCTTGTTCGGCGACGGCCACAGGCCGCTTGGCCGCACCAGCATGATCAGCACCAGCGCCAGTCCGTACAGCAGCTGGCGCAGCACTTCCGCTTCGATCAGCACGGTGCCGAACATGGCCTGCTGGGCCGGCTCCACCACGTGGCGCAGCACTTCCGGCAGCGCCGCCAGCAGCACGCCGCCCAGCACCACGCCGGGGATGTGGCCGATCCCGCCCAGCACCACCATCGCCAGCACGGCGATCGATTCGGTCAGCGAGAAGGATTCCGGCGACACGAAGCCCTGGAAGGCGCCGAACATCGCGCCCGCCACGCCGCCGAAGGACGCGCCCATGGCGAAGGCCAGCAGCTTGACGTTGCGGGTGTTGATGCCCATGGCCTTGGCGGCGATTTCATCCTCGCGGATCGCGACCCAGGCGCGGCCCAGGCGCGAATGCTGCAGGCGGGAGGTGATGAAGATGGTCGCGATGCAAAGAAACAGGAACAGGAAGTAGTAGGCGTTCACCGACGGCATCGGCATGCCGAACACCTGCACCGTCGCGTTCGACCCGGCCTCCCCCGCCAGCGAGACGCCGAAGATGCGGATCGGGTCGATCATGTTGATGCCCTGCGGCCCGTTGGTGAAGTTGATCGGGTCGTTCAGGTTGTTCATGAAGATGCGGATGATCTCGCCGAAGCCCAGGGTCACGATGGCCAGGTAGTCGCCGCGCAGCTTGAGGGTCGGGGCGCCCAGCAGCGCGCCGAACAGGGCCGCGACCAGCGCCGCCAGCGGCACGATGAACCACACCGAGAGGTGGATGCCGTTCTGCTGGATCTCGGGCCCGAAGAAAGCGATGAGGGCCTCGCCCAGCGCCGGCGAGTAGTACACCACCGATTCCAGTAGCGCCGCGAACTGCGGCGACGAGAACAGGCCGACCAGGTAGGCGCCGACCGCGAAGAAGGCGATGTAGCCCAGGTCCAGCAGGCCGGCGAAGCCGACCACGATGTTCAGGCCCAGCGCCAGCATGATGTACAGCAGCGCGATGTCGATGATGCGCACCCAGGAATTGCCATACTGGGCCGCGAAGAAGGGGAACACCAGCATCAGCGCGAGCACCACGCCCATGCTGAGATAGGCCTGGCGCGGCTTGTGCTGCACGTCGAAGCTCAGGATTGCCATGTCGTTCTCTCCCCTGGCTTCAGGCGCGGTCGGCCACGCGTTCGCCCATGATGCCGGACGGGCGCAAGGTCAGGACCAGGATCAGCACCACGAAGGCGAAGATGTCCTGGTAGTGGCTGCCGAGGAAGCCGCCGGTCAAGTCGCCGATGTAGCCGGCGCCCAGCGCTTCGATGATGCCCAGCAGGAGTCCGCCGATCATGGCGCCGTAGATGTTGCCGATCCCGCCCAGCACCGCGGCGCAGAAGGCTTTCAGGCCGGGCAGCATGCCCATGGTGAAGGTGACGGTGGCATAGTTGGCGCCCCACATGACGCCCGCGATGGCGGCCAGCGCCGCGCCGATGGCGAAGGTGGCGACGATGACGCGGTTGGAATCGACGCCCATCAGGCCCGCCACGCGCGGGTTCTCGGCCACCGCGCGCATCGCGCGGCCCATGCGGGTGCGCTCGACCAGCAGCACCAGGGCGACCATGGCCACGGCGGCCAGCACCAGCAGCAGCACCTGGGTGTGCGTGATCAGGGCGCCGCCGATCATGACCGGTTCGGACGACAGCAGCTGCGGGAAGGGAATCGGGCTGCGGCCCCAGATCATCATGGCGAAGGTCTGCAGCAGGATCGAGACGCCGATGGCGGTGATCAGGGGCGCCAGGCGCGGCGCATTGCGCAGGCGGCGGTAGGCCACGCGCTCGATCACGATGTTGACCAGCATGGCCAGGGGAATCGCGCCCAGGATGGCGGCCGCCAGCTGCACATAGCCCGGCAGGCCCGGGGCATGGGTTTCGAGCAGCTTCAGGATCGACAAGCCGATCATGGCGCCGATCATCAGCACGTCGCCATGGGCGAAGTTGATCAGGTTGAGCACGCCGTACACCATCGTGTAGCCGAGCGCGACCAGGGCGTACATGCTGCCCGTCACCAGGCCGTTGAGTAATTGCTGGACCAAAGTCTCCATCGCTGCGCTGCTTTCTCCTGATGTAACAAAAACGGCACTTCAAGTGTCCTCGAAGTGCCGCTCATGGTTGTCTTCCGAACGCCGCCATCATAGCTTGGCTATTGGAAAACTTGCACCGGAAAATGCCGGGTTTGTCCGATTGTTTATCGACTTCGTCTTTACATGCTCTCGGCGCGCACGCCGTCCAGGCCCTTCGGCAGCGGGAAAGTGACGTGCTCTTCCACGCCTTCGAGGGCGCGCACGCTGGCCGCGCCCAGTTCCTTGAGGCGGTCGATGACGGCCTGCACCAGCACTTCCGGGGCCGAGGCGCCGGCGGTCACGCCGATGCGCTTCTTGCCCGCGATCCAGGCCGGATCGATCTTGCCGGCGTTGTCGACCATGTAGGCCGGGGTGCCCTTCTTCTCGGCCACTTCGCGCAGGCGGTTCGAGTTCGAGCTGTTCGGGCTGCCGACCACGATCACCACCTCGACCTGGGGCGCCAGGAACTTGACGGCTTCCTGGCGGTTGGTGGTGGCGTAACAGATGTCGCCCTTCTTCGGCTCGATGATGTTCGGGAAGCGCACCTTCAGCGCTTCGATGATCTCGGCGGTGTCGTCGACCGACAGCGTGGTCTGCGACACGTAGGCCAGCTGGTCCGGGTTGCGCACCTGCAGTTTGGCCACGTCCTCGACGGTTTCCACCAGGTGCATGCCCTCTTCGGCCTGGCCCATGGTGCCCTCGACTTCAGGGTGGCCGTCGTGGCCGATCATGATGATCTCGCAGCCTTGCTTGCGCATCTTCGCGACTTCGACGTGCACCTTGGTCACCAGCGGGCAGGTGGCGTCGAAGATGCTCAGGCCGCGCGCTTCCGCCTCAAGGCGCACGGCTTTCGACACGCCGTGGGCCGAGAACACCAGGGTGTTGCCGGCGGGGACGTCGTCCAGCTCTTCGATGAAGATCGCGCCCTTGTTGCGCAGGTCTTCGACCACGTAGGCGTTGTGCACGATCTCGTGGCGCACGTAGATCGGCGCGCCGAACTGTTTCAGGGCGCGCTCGACGATCTCGATCGCACGGTCCACGCCGGCGCAGAAGCCGCGCGGCTGGGCTAGCAGGATTTCATTTTCCATATCGTTTCTATCAGAGAACCGAAATCAGTTTCACTTCGAATTGCAGGGGCTGGCCTGCGAGCGGATGGTTGAAGTCGAACACGGCCGAGGTGTCGCGCATCTCCAGCAGCACGCCGGCGAAGCGGCCGCCCTTCGGGGCGTTGAATTCCACCACTTCGCCCACGGCGTAGTCGGCGCCCGGGACCGAATTCTGCTCCAGCGTGGTCTTCGAGACGGCCTGGATCAGTTCCGGGTTGCGGTCGCCAAAGGCCTCAAGCGCACTCAGCTCGAAGGTCTGGTGCGTGCCTTCCGGCAGGCCGAGCAGGCGCTGCTCCAGGAAGGGGGCGAGCTGGCCCTGGCCCAGCATCAGGGTGGCGGGCGTGCCGTTGAAGGTGGTGACGATATCGGCGCCGCCGGCAACGGCCAGACGGTAATGCAGGGTCAGGTAGGACGATTCGTTGACGACGGGGGAAGCGTTGGACATGTTCGTTTGTTGTAGCAGGCAACCCTGTTCGGGCAAACCGCTATTGTAAGCCAGGCGCGGGGCTTACGCCGCCGCTGCCTTCTTTTTTGGCGACGAATCCCGACAAGGACGAGACATGGGAATTTGCGACTGGCCCGAACAGGAACGCCCGCGCGAGCGGCTGCTGCGTTCGGGCGCCGGGGTGCTGAGCGACACCGAACTGCTGGCCATCTTCCTGCGGGTGGGGGTGGCGGGCAAGAGCGCGGTGGCGCTGGCGCAGGACATGCTGGCGCATTTCGGCTCGCTGCACAGGCTGCTGCATGCGGACTCCAGCGAATTCGGGCAATTGCACGGGCTGGGGCCGGCCAAGTATGCGCAGCTGCAGGCGGCCATGGAATTGTCGCGGCGCGCGGTGGCCGAGCAGTTCGAGCGCGAGGCGCTGTGTTCGCCTTCTGCCGTGCGGCATTATTTGCGCAGCCGGTTCGCGCTGCAGGCGCATGAATCCTTCGTGGTGTTGTTTTTGGATGTGAAGAACCGGCTGATCCATGGCGAGGAGATGTTCCGCGGGACCTTGACGCATACCAGCGTCTATCCGCGCGAAGTGGTCAAGGCGGCGCTCAGGCGCAATGCGGCGGGGGTGATCCTGGCGCATAACCATCCGTCGGGGGTGGCGGAGCCGAGCGAGGCGGATTTGCGGCTGACCAAGGCGCTGGTGCAGGCGCTGGCGCTGGTGGATATCCGGGTGCTGGATCACTTCGTGGTGGCGGGGAGCCAGGTGCATTCGTTTGCAGAGAGTGGGCAGTTGTAGCCTCCTGGCAACCTGCGCCGGAACGACACTTCGACCGCTAACGCAGCAGTCGAACGCTCGGGTTTACACCGCGTAAACAGCGGCTTACATCACTCATCGGCAATTGTTAAATTTAATTGCGATCAAAAGACACAATTGTTTTTCGCAAGTGATTGATTCCGCATCGTTTTTCGCGCTATACTCTCGTTTTTCCAATCCTGGAACATTATTAAGGAGTGCACTATGGCACGTGTCTGCCAAGTTACCGGCAAGGGAGTGATGGTTGGCAACAACGTCTCCCACGCTAACAACAAAACCAAGCGCCGCTTCCTGCCGAACCTGCAGAACCGTCGCATCTTCGTGGAATCGGAAAACCGCTGGGTCTCCCTGCGTCTGTCCAACGCCGGTCTGCGCGTGATCGACAAGCTCGGCATCGACGCCGTGCTGGCCGACATGCGTGCCCGTGGCGAAAAAGTTTAATTAGGGAGCTATCATGGCAAAAACTGGCCGCGACAAAATCAAGCTGGAATCGACCGCAGGCACTGGTCACTTCTACACCACCACCAAGAACAAGCGCACGATGCCGGCGAAGATGGAAATCACCAAATTCGACCCGAAAGCACGTAAGCACGTGATCTACAAGGAAACCAAGATCAAGTAATTCGATCTTGTTCCAAGAAAGAGCCGCCCGTTCACACTGGCGGCTCTTTTGTTTTGGGGCGTCCCGCCGTTAACATGGCATGATGGCAAGCCCTCCCCTCTCCCCCATCCAGGTTACGCAACGTCTCGACGTCCTCGACGTCCTGCGCGGCTTTGCCCTGATCGGGATCTGCGTCGTCAACGTCGAATTCTTCAACCGTCCCGTGGTCGAATCCGGCGAAGGCATCCCGGCCGGCCTCCGCGGGCTGGACTGGCTGAGCGCCTTCATCGTCAATTACTTCGTCACCGGCAAGTTCTGGATCCTGTTCTCGCTGCTGTTCGGCATGGGTTTCGCCCTGATGCTGGAACGCGCCAGCGCCGCCGGCCGGCCCTTCCTGCCGGCCTACCTGCGCCGCATCGCCGCGCTGGCCGCGTTCGGGCTGCTGCACCATATCTTCCTGTGGAGCGGCGACATCCTGCTCAGCTATGCGATCGGCGCCCTCGTCCTCCTGATTGCCCTGTTCGCGCGGGGTAAGTGGTTACTGGCGGCGATCCTCGCCTGTTTCGCACTGTCGGCCATTCCCAGCCTGCGTGTGGCGGGCGCGCTGGCCACCCCGCTGATCTTCGCCGGCCTGCTCGCGCTCTACCTGCGCGCGGAGGCGAGCAAGTCGATGTTTCCGGCGGCGATGGTGCTGCCCGGCAGCCTGATGCTGCTGGCTGCGCTCATCCTGGCGCTGAGCGGCAAGAACGAGGGCGTGCGCGAAGTCGTGTTCACCGGCGCGCTCCTGATCGCGCTGGGCTTGCTGGCCTGGCGCTACAGCGAACCGGTCTCCGCGCGGCCGCTGCGGGCCGGCGCCGCCATCTTCGTCGTCTGCTTCGGCCTGCTTGTCCTCGACGGCGGCATGCGCCATTTCGCGCCCCGGTCCGCTTCGCTGTCCTCGGCCAGCGCCACCAGCGAACACGGCGAGACTGCCAGCGGCGACGAGGCGCAACGGCTGCGCCACCGCGAGCGGGTGCGCCGCAGTCAGGAAGAACGCAAGCTGCTGACCCAGGGCAGCTACCTCGATACGGTGGCCATGCGCACGCGGCATCTCGGCGAACGGCTGCGCGACGAGATGGGTTTCGGGGTCGTGCTGGTCGGGGTGTTCCTGATCGGCGTCTGGTTCGTCCGCTCGGGAGTCATCGCCAACGCACACGCGCACCTGCCGCTGTTTCGCCGCCTGGCGGCCTTCGGGATTCCCATCGGCCTGCTGCTGGGCCTGGCGGGTAGCCTGGTGGCCACCGGCCGTCCATCCGGCGTGGCGGACCAGGGCTACGATTTCGCCCACGCCCTGCTGATGCTGGGCAGCCTGCCCGCTTCGCTCGGCTACATGGCGGCGGTGGTCCTGCTGCTGCACAGCCGCATGAAAAAAACTGTTGGCGTGCTGGCGCCGTTCGGGCGCATGGCCCTGACCCACTACCTGACGCAAACCGTGGTGCTGTCCCTGCTCTTTTACGGCTACGGCGCGGGACTGTGGGGCATGGGACGCACGGCCCAGGTCGCCGTCGCGCTGGCCCTGTGCGCGGCCCAGATCGCACTCAGCCATTGGTGGCTGGCGCGCTTCAGCCAGGGGCCGGTCGAATGGTTGTGGCGAGCGCTTACTTACTTAACCATGTCCACCTTTAAGCAAGCCAGGAAAGACTAGCAGCGCTCCTTGTTCTGATGAAAAAAGGTCTCGTAGACGCGCACGCGCGAGTCCACACGTCTGTTTAGGTGGGTGAAAGCCGACACTCAGGCAGCGGAGGTTCTTGCCAAGAAGGATTCAGCGGATTGAATGGAGCTTGCATTAGCAAACCTACGCTTTGGATTGAGCAAATTTAACAGCCGCTTCGTCATACGGGCGTTGCATTGATGCCAATCGACCGATGAGCCTGGCCTCTTGGCAAGTTCCTGCTGAATCCTCAAGTCCCGCCTCAGCGACTCAAGCAAAGCGCTATATTCATGAGGCAACAAAAAATCATTAACGGATATCATTTCAATCCTTCTAGAGCCAATAAGGGCACAACGATTCGTCATAATGAGAGTAAGGCCTCACGCCGTGATAGGCAGCGCGTTAAAGTGGCCGTCCACCGCTGCGTACGCTTCCCGTCGAGCCAGAGCAGCTTTCTCCTCACCCAGGGCCATGCCTTCCATTGAGAAGAACGTCAGGTTGTGCAAGCCAACCATACCTAGCACGGCATTCAAATAAGGTTCAAAGAAATCCGGATTGCGGGCCTTCGTCCCCGTGCGCCAGCCTCCGCTCGTGACGGCGATGTACACAGGGCGGTCGGGCAACATGCCGACTTTGCCCAGCGGCGTAGGTCGGACAGTGCGGTGTATCCGGACAACGTGGTCGATCCAGGTTTTGAGCACTGAGGGCACAGTGAGGTTGTGCACCGGAGTACCAATTACAAGCACATTCGCTGCCTCGAGCTCTCCTATCAACCGATCGGAGCACGCCGTTGCATCCGAACGAATTGTGGCTTCTCCTTCTGGGGCACTGCCAGAAAGCGCGTCGGCATAAATGGCATCGACTGGAGCAAGCGCCATTTCCCATAGTGCCCGTTCAGTGACCTGCGCATGCGGATAGCGCGCTCGCAAGCACTGCACGACGTGCTCGGACAAACGGTAGCTGTCGCCACGAAGGCCGCGCGGACTAGCGCTGATGTGCAGAATGTTCATGATGAGTTTTTAGTGTGATAGATAATTTTTCCGACTGAAAGCGCGAGCCGCACCTCATGCCGATCCAGGGCCTTCCCGCATCGATGTCTACCCGGGGCGACGCCGGAGAGCGTTCAAGAGCAAGATCCGCCAGGGAAGCGGGAGCAATCAAGCATCTCCCGCCTGGCATCACTTAAGCTCTCGCGAGCGGCTTCATTCGAAAGCTGATCCCCATGCGATTGATAGCATTCATGGCTGCAATGACAAGGGTGAGCTCGACCAGATCTTTTTCCCCGAACACGGCTAGCGCTGCGGAGTATGCTTCGTCAGAAGCGTGTGTTTCGCTGACACGCGTCACTTCTTCGGTCCACGCCAGCGCTGCCCGTTCCTGATCCGAGAATAGATAGGTCACCTCCTCCCATACCGGCACCAATACAATCTTGTCGACCGACATGCCGCTCTTGATGAGGTCACGGGTATGAATATCGATACAGTGCGCACAGCCGTTCAGTTGTGACGCTCTTAAAAATACCAGGTGGATCAATTCGTTAGCTAGGCTCGTTCCAGTTGTGACGTAGTGATGAAGTGCGCCTACAGCTTTCGCACCCTCAGCAGACACTTGAAACCAATTTGGACGTTTCATGAAATCTATCCTTATGTAGGTTTGGCAGGTAACCGTTCGAGTCACCGCTATTGCTTAGACGACTGGATCTGCGCGTTTGTGACAGACAGCAGGCTGGGATGACGCCAAAAGCTGCGCCACCAGTTGTCAACCGGGTATTGGGCACGTGACCGGATCTCGCTTGATATGGCAAAGGTTCATAAACTGAGCCATAAGGGATGATCGCTACCGGCTATCGGCCGCCCCAGCTATGGCAGCCGGATGCCGAACCTACCTCGCTACGGCAGGAGAGGAGTTAGCAAGTCCAAAAAGAAAAAGCCCGAAGTTTGTCACAGCGTGCGAGCCCACTTCGTCTAATAGGCGTGCGCCGTTTGCGTGTACTGCTCAAGCAAGGTGCCTAATCGTGTACCGAGAGCGGGATCGCAGAACCTGGTTTGGCATCGCTCCCATTCGCGGCGGAACGTATTGACCATGCGCTTCGTAAAACAGATTGCGGAACAACCTGCCCTAGGCTTCCAAGGTGCACCACGACGAAAACGAAGAGGATTCAGAGAGGATTCAAGCGCATCATGACCGCTCACGCTCACATAGACCCGGAAGCAATATTCAATTCACTTCGTCCGCGCCTGTTTTCTATCGCGTACCGGATGCTTGGCATTCGGGCAGACGCCGAGGATATTGTGCAAGACGCATGGCTACGCTGGCATAGTACGCCCAAGGACCAAATTGTTTCCCATGAAGCCTGGCTGGTAACTGTCACGACCCGCCTCGCGATCGATCGCCTACGAACGGCCAAGCTTGATCGTGAAGCGTATATCGGCTGGTGGCTGCCGGAACCGTTAGTGGAACTCGAGGAGAAAACTCCCGAGAGTACGCTTGAAATGGCTAATGACGTTTCGGTTGCATTGATGTGGATTCTAGAACGCCTGTCAGCCGAAGAGCGTGCAGCGTTCTTGATGCGCCAAGTATTCGATTCCGATTACTCCGAGATCGCCGACGTAGTAAAGAAGTCGGAACCAGCTTGTCGACAGCTCGTACATCGCGCAATGGAGCGCGTTCAGCGGGAACGGCCGCGCTTTGATGTCCCCAAGGATAAGCACCGCGAATTGCTTGGCAAGTTCATCAAGGCCGCAAGACAGGGGAGTCTCGCTGACATGCGCGCCCTGATGTCCGACGATGTGCAGCTGGTGACTGACGGCGGGGGTAAGGTCAAGTCATTCATGCATGTTCTTAAAGGCGCAGGCCGAGTTGCAGGCGTATTTTGGACACTGGAACACAAGTTTCCTCTGCAAGTCGCTTACAAAACTGCCTTGGTAAATGGCGAGCCAGGTGTGCTGCGTTTTGTGCAAGGAAAGCTCGAATCGGTGCAGTCGTTTATCGTCGATAATGGACGCATCGTGGCAGTCTTTATCATGCGCAACCCGGAAAAGCTGGTATCCGTACCCCAGCTGTTCTAACTCTTCGGTTCTTGCCGAGCTCGCTGGCGTTGCGAGTAAAGGAGATCCTTGCTAACTTGCTTGCAGACGGGTCATGACCTTGAGCCGAGCCTTACGGAGATAAATTGCGCAGCGTGGTGCCCGCTAGATCGGCTGTACTATCTGCATCAGGTTGCAGTGGCCTGTCGATATGAGTCCCCAATCTGTCAAACCGTCACTGACCAAAATGATAGTGTGTTGCCTATGCAGCCTTCCCGCTCGCATTCTCGTCCATGAGAGAGCCTCATCATGAAATCCACACAAGCTATTGTGTTCGATCTCTACGGGACGCTTTATGACGTCCATTCAGTGGCCCGTCTATGCGACGATCTGTACCCTGCCAGAGGAGATGCGCTGTCACGCCTGTGGCGCCAAAAGCAGCTCGAATACACCTGGCTGCGCAGCCTGATGGGGCTGTACGTCAACTTCGAAACAGTCACGGAGGATGCGCTGCGCCATAGCTGCGCCCATCTTGGCTTGCCGCTCGACGCCGTAACGGAGCAAAGGCTCAGCGACGCTTACCTGCGCCTCACTCCTTTTCCGGATACCCCGCTCGCACTGCGGCGGCTGAAAGCGGCCGGCCTCCCCTTGGGCATCCTCTCCAACGGTTCGCATTACTCGATTGAACAGGTCGTGAGCAACTCGGGATTGAACCGGGCATTCGATCACCTGATCAGCGTCGAAGAGGTCAAGGTGTTCAAGCCCGACAATCGCGTTTACGCCTTGGCTGAACAACAGATGGGATATGCGCGCGAGGAGATCCTCTTTGTTTCGTCCAATGCCTGGGATGCGAGCGGCGCCGCGCATTTCGGCTTTCCGGTCTGCTGGATCAACCGCCAAGGCGGCGTATTCGATGAACTCGGCATTCGGCCAAGGCAAACCGTTCCCGATCTCGAGGCGATGACCGATTGGCTGCTTGGAGCACGCAGCTGATTCCTCCCCAAGGAAAATCACGCCCATGCTTCAATCTCCCGACCCATACCACCACCCGCCCAAGGCCAGCAGCCCAAGCCAGATCGCGACGATGGCCAGCGCACCCGCGTAGCTGGCCGGCTTGGCCTTCTGGTTCGCCATCCATTCCTCGGCCCGGGCCCGGCATTCCTGGATCACGTGCTCCGGCAGCAGGCGCACCGCCAGCCAGATCAGGCCCGGCAGCAGGATGGCATCGTCGAGATAGCCGAGCACCGGAATGAAGTCCGGGATCAGGTCGATCGGGCTCAGGGCATAGGCCACCGTCACGACGCACAAGGCCTTGGTCAGGAAAGGCGTGTCCGGATGGCGCCGCGCAAACCACAGCATGAGCGCATCGCGCTTGATGCGCCGGGCCCAGTTCCTGATCGATTCCATTGCACGTCTCCATGCATGCTTGAGATGAGCCCGATCCTACACGAAGGCAGAAACGACAACGGCTCCCGAAGGAGCCGTTGTGTTTGAAGCGTAAAGCGATCAGGCGTAGCTGCGCAGGCGGAAGGAGAATTCCTGCAGCGCCTTGATGCCCGAGGCTTCGGCGCGTGCGCACCAGTCTTGCAGCTGGTGCAGCAGCTGGTCGCGGGTCGAGTGCGAACGCTCCCAGATCGCGCCCAGTTCCACGCGCATCTGGTGCATGGTTTCCAGCGCCTTGCTGTGCTGGAACAACTCGACCAGTTGCTGCTTCTGCGAGCTTTCCAGCTTGGCCGGCTCGCGCTGCAGCAGCTTGCGCGAGCTCTTCAGGAAGCGCGCTTCCAGCTCGGCCTTGTGCTTCAGATGCTCCATTTCTTCGCGGAAGGCGCGGCGCACCGACTTGGCGTACTTGGCCATCACGTCGTAGCGGTTGGCGATCACCGACTGCAGGGTGTCGAGGTCGGCCGCCTGCTTGTTCTTGGCAAATTTCGGCTCCGGCGCCACTTTCTTCACCTTGGCCAGGCCCAGGATTTCCAGGGTGCGGATATAGCCCCAGCCCAGGTCGATCTCGTACCACTTGCTCGACAGCTTGGCCGAGGTGGCGAAGGTGTGGTGGTTGTTGTGCAGTTCTTCGCCGCCGATCAGGATACCGAAGGGGAACACGTTGGTGGCTGCATCGTTGCAGTCGTAGTTGCGGTAACCCCACCAGTGGCCCAGGCCATTGATGATGCCGGCCGCGGTGATCGGGATCCACAGCATCTGGACGGCCCAGACGGTCAGGCCGATCACGCCGAACAGCGCGACGTTGATGATCAGGAGCAGGGCCACGCCCATGGCGCTGTGGCCGGTGTACACATGGCGCTCGATCCAGTCGTCCGGGGTGCCGTGGCCATACTTCTCCATGGTTTCCTTGTTCTTGCTCTCAGCGCGGTACAGCTCGGCACCTTCCAGCAACACCTTGCGGATGCCGCGGGTCTGCGGGCTGTGCGGATCTTCTTCGGTGTCACACTTGGCGTGGTGCTTGCGGTGGATCGACGCCCACTCCTTGGTCACCTGGCCCGTGGTCAGCCACAGCCAGAAACGGAAGAAATGGCTGGGGATAGGATGAAGGTCGAGGGCGCGGTGCGCCTGGTGGCGGTGCAGGTAGATCGTCACGCTCGCGATCGTGATATGCGTGACGACCAGCGTGTACACCACGAGCTGCCATGCGGAAAGGTCCAGCAGGCCGGTGTCCAGGAAGGCCAGCACGTTCTGCAGGATGTCGCTAAAGAAATTCATTCAGTCTCCATGTAGGTCGTGTCCGAGGCGCAATAAGGCATACGTTCACGTAACGCGCATATTTTACGCGGTTCTAGTGACACACGGCACGGTTAGCTCGGCTTAATTTGCGCCGGATTGAGGGGTACGCGACACTACCGATGCTATATGCGCATCGAGCAGGCGTGTATCCATGGCCGGATGACCAAGTTTCACCTCACCTTGTTGCACCAAGGCATAAATCTTCTTGTTGACGTCCGAAATCGGCCCGCCGGCGCCGTTTTCCGGATCGGCGATCCAGAAGCCGACTTCCAGCTCGTAGCCATCGGCCACGAAGGCGTTGAGCAGCACATTGGGCGCCGGTTCTTCCAGCACCCGCGCCACGCCTTTCGGCTGGGCTTCCAGCAGGGGCATCACGGTCGACAGGTCCGATTCGTAGGACACCACCAGCTTCGTGACCAGGCGCTGGTTGCGGTTGGTGACCGACTGGTTCAGGACCACGCCCGTGATCAGCATTTCGTTCGGCAGCAGGGTCTGGGTGCCGTCCGTGCTGCGCAGCACGGTGTAGCGCGTGTTGATGCGCGCGACCTTGCCCGAATACTTGTCGAGCGTGATCGGGTCGCCGATGCTCAGGCTGCGTTCCAGCAGGATGATGAAACCGGACACGTAATTACTCGCGATGCGCTGCATGCCGAGACCGAGACCGACACCGAGCGCGCCGCCGAACACCGACAGCACGGTCAGGTCCAGGCCGGCCAGCGACAGGCTGAACAGCACGGCGACCAGGATCAGCACCGCGCGGCTGACGCGCGCCATGGCCACGCGCAGCGAGCTGTGCACGCGTTCCAGGCCCATCAGGCGCTCTTCCAGCGCCGCGCCGGCCCACAGGGCCAGCATCATCAGGACCACGATCGAGACCGCCCCCTGGATCAGGTCGGCAAGCGTGACGCTTTTGGCGCCGACCGGCAGGCTGGTATGTTCGAAGAAGCGGATCACATCGGGCAGCACGCCCGTCAGGTGCAGCGCCACGCCGACCCAGACGATCAGGGCGAACACGCGCTCGAAGGTCTGCAGCGCGGCGCCCAGCGGACCGTGGCGCGCGAACACGCGCCGCAGCAGGTAGAAGAAGGTGCGGATCACCGCCATCGAGGTGAGCAGCGGCAGCGCCACGCGCAGCAGGTGCACGCTCTGGTAGCGCTCCATGACCAGCCTGGCCATGCCCAGGAAGGCCAGCGCCAGCAGCGGCGGCAGCACGCGGCCGAAGCTGGCCATGCCCAGGCCCAGCAGGCCGCCCTGCTCCGCCCGCTCGTGCAGCCAGGAGCGGTGGATCAGCCGCGCCAGGCCCCAGCCGGACCCGACGCACAGGACGATGGCCAGCGCCTGCCAGACGATGGCGGGCTGGCGGATGTCGCCGAGCAGGTCGGCCAGCAGGTCCGAGAGCGGCATCCGGGCTCCTTAGTCGGCGTCGCCGGCCTGGTCAGCCTGTTCGGCCTTGTCGGCCTGGTCCGCCACGGCCGCTTTGGCCTTGCGCTCCAGCACGGCGGCGAAGAAGCCGTCGGTATGGTGCTTGTGCGGCAGCAGCTTGAGGTAGTTGTCCATCTCGAGCGGGATCTTCTGCTCTGCCAGCACCTGGTTCATCGGCACCAGCTCGAAGTCCGGATGGGTGGCCAGGAACTGCTCGACGATCATGTCGTTTTCTTCGTTCAGCAGGCTGCAGGTGGCGTACACCAGGCGGCCGCCGGCCTTGAGCAGGCGCGCGGCGCCGTCCAGGATCGACGCCTGCTTTTCCTGCATCTCGGCGATGGCGTCCGGCTTCTGGCGCCACTTCACGTCCGGGTTGCGGCGCAGGGTGCCCAGGCCCGAGCACGGCGCGTCGACCAGCACGCGGTCGATCTTGCCGGCCAGGCGCTTGACCTTGGCGTCGCGCTCGTGCGCGATCAGCACCGGATGCACGTTCGACAGCCCGCTGCGCGCCATGCGCGGCTTGAGCTTCGACAGGCGCTTTTCCGACACGTCAAAGGCGTACAGGCGGCCGGTGTTGCGCATGAACGCGCCCAGCGCCAGGGTCTTGCCGCCGGCGCCGGCGCAGAAGTCGACCACCATCTCGCCGCGGCGCGCGCCCAGGATCTGGGCCAGCACCTGGCTGCCCTCGTCCTGCACTTCGATCGCGCCCTGCTTGAACAGCTCCAGGTTCTGCAGCGCCGGCTTCTTGTACACGCGCAGGCCCAGCGGCGCATAGCTCATCGGCTCGGCGGCGATCGGGGCCTCGGCCAGCTTGGCGATGACTTCCTCGCGGTTGGCCTTGAGCGAATTCACGCGCAGGTCGAGCGGCGCCGGGGTGTTGAGCACGGCGGCCAGCTCGAGCGCTTCATCCTCGCCGAACTGGGCGACCAGCTTCTCATACAGCCATTGCGGCAGGTTGGCCTGCATCTGCTTCGGCAGCAGCGAGCGGTCGACTTCCTTGACGCGGGTCAGGAAGTGGGTTTCGTCTTCGCTCAGGCCGCCGAGGGCGTCGATGCCGACGGTCTCGCTCAGGCCCAGCAGGGCCAGGCGGCGCATCGAAGGCGTGTTGCCCGAGCCGGCGAAGTCCGTGTAGAAGGACTTGTTGCGCAGCACGGCGTACACGGCTTCGGCGATGACGCCGCGCTCGCGGCCGCCGAAACGCGGGTTGTCCTTGAAGAAGCGCGACAGGGTGACGTCGGCGGGCGCGGTAAAGCGCAGAACCTCGCGCAAGATCTCTTCGGTCTTGGCGAGGATTGCTGGTGGCAATCTCATGGGTGTTCCTGGTTAACTAGTGGCCTCGGCCGCGGGTGAGCGGTCGAGCAGCCGGACGGTGTCGCCTTCGACGACCACACGGTCTTCGACGAACAGGCGTACGGCATAAGGGTAAAGTTTGTGTTCCTCGGCCAGCACGCGCGCAGCCAGGTCGTCCGGGGTGTCGCCCGGCAGCACCGGCACCCGCGCCTGCGCGATCGCCGGACCATGGTCGAGCTCGGCGGTCACGATGTGCACGGTGGCGCCATGTTCAAGCACGCCCGCATCCAGCGCCTGCTGGTGGGTGTGCAGCCCCGGGAACAGCGGCAGCAGCGACGGGTGGATGTTCAGCATGCGGCCCGCGTAGTGTTCCACGAAGGGCGCGGTCAGGATGCGCATGAAGCCGGCCAGCACGACCAGGTCGGGCGCGTAGCGGTCGATGGTTTCCTGCAGCGCCGCGTCGAACTCGGTGCGGCTGGCGAATTCCTTGCTCGGCACCACGGCGGTGGGGATGCCGCGCGACTGCGCGAATTCCAGGCCCTTGGCGTCGGCCTTGTTGCTGATCACCGCTGCGACACGGGCAGGCCATTTCTCGGCATCGAGTGCGCGCACGACCGCTTCCATATTGCTTCCGCGGCCGGAAATGAGGATCACGATGTTTTTCATAAGCCGGCATTGTACCGTATCGCCATGCGGCAACCGGCATTCGGCGGGCCTGTTCGGCCGTTAGACGGACTCAGGCGGGGTTCAGGTCGAAGGAATAGAAGACCCGGAACGGGACCTTTTTCTCGGCCCAGAACTCGGCCGCGTCGCGGAACACGTCGAGCAGGTTCTCGCGGGCTTCCTTGTCGAACTTCTGGGCGATAGGGAGTTGTTCCAGTACAACGATAAAGCCCGGCTGCGGACCGGCTTCGCTGATCGTCTCGGTCAGGCACTTGCGCAGTGCGTCGAAATTCTTGCTGCAGGGTTTGGGGAAATGGAAATTTTCGCCGATGCGCGCGCACACCTGCTGCTTGGTCAGGGTGTTGGCACAATGCGCGTACAGGAAGTGATGACCCAGCCGCCCTGCTTCCTGCTGCAGCTCGGCGACGCGGAAAGCGCGGATCGACTGCACAAGATTGGGCGGCACTCTCATCAACAAACTCATTTTTTCCTCAAGTCGACCTGGTATCGTTGGTTTGGCCAAGACGTCACCCCTTGCGGCGTTTGGCACCGCCACCATTTCTTCCCCCGCTGTCGTTTCCACGCGCCAATAAAAATCCCTAATTTGTGTAAGGGTAACGTTTTGTGGTATTGGAAGCAACCCAAATGTGAGTACGGCAGCGCCATTTGTAAAAAACAGTATGTCTGCATGTCATCGAAATTTCGCATTGACAAGCTGGTTTTCATTCTGTGGCCAAGTGCTGCCGGAGAACGAGCTTGTTACAATTTGTTGCCATGCGGATCGGTTCGGTTCGCCGCATTGGGATTACCATGAAGTCCTGGCGATCCAACTTCCACGCGATCGCTCACCTGATCGCAGACCAATGACGAGGTAGAACATGAACTTCCAAGCCAAACTGATGATGTCGGCCCTGGGGATGGCCATCCTGCCGCTGGCGCAGGCGGCGGACTTCGAGGATTTCGGCCGCGTGCTGCGCGTGCAGCCGCGTGTGGAACAGATCCGTACGCCGCGCCAGGAATGCCGTACTGAATACGTACAGGTGCCGGTGCAGCAGGAACGCGGCCAGGGCGGCTCGATCGTCGGCGGCCTCGCCGGCGCCCTGCTCGGCAGCCAGGTCGGCAGCGGCAACGGCAAGGTGGCCGCTGCGGCGGCGGGCGCGATTGCCGGCGCCATGGTCGGCGACCGCGTCGAGAACAATGGACGCAACCTGGCTCCGGGCGTGCAGGAACAGGCCGTGCGCCAGTGCCGGATGGTCGAGGCGGTGGAATCGCGCACCAACGGCTACGACGTGACCTATGAGTACCGCGGCCAGACCTATACCACCCTGATGAACCGCGATCCGGGCAACCGTGTGCGCCTGCGCGTCTCGGTCGAGCCGCTGGACGCCTACAACGACCAGTACAGCCAGCGCTATTGATGCCAGGGCGGCCGTGTTGCCGCCTTCATCACAACGGGTTCCCGTGCTTGCGCTACGGGAACCCATCCACCGATAATAGGGCGATTCCATCAGGCTGCCCTATGCTCATCAAACGCAAATCCATCGAACAGGCCGAATCCTCGCGCCGTCCCGCGCGCAAGCCCAAGTTCGCGCCCGTCACGCTGTCCGAACAGGACGGTGTCCGCTATCTCCACTTCGGCACCGAATGGGTGCAGGGCGCCATGCGCATCCGCAAGCCGGACTGGCCCGAGCTGGAATACGCGCAGCAGATGATGGCCTGGATGCTGTTCATCGAGGCGCCGCAGGCGATTGCCCAGCTGGGCCTGGGCGCCGCGACGCTCACCAAGTTCTGCTATCGCCAGTTCCCCGAGGCGAGCGTCACGGCGGTCGAACTGAACCAGGCCGTGATCGGCATTTGCGCGTCGATGTTCAAGCTGCCACCCGAGGACGAGCGCCTGCGGGTGCTGGAGATGGATGCGCTGGACTTCGTCGAGGATCCCGCCAACCACGGCGCCTACGACGTGCTGCAGTGCGACCTGTACGACGCCACCGCGCGCGGTCCCGTGCTCGACACGCCCGAGTTCTACCAGGCCTGCTCGCAGTGCCTGGCGCCGCACGGCGTCATGACCGTCAACCTGTTCGGCGACCACCCGAGCTTCGCCAGGAACATCAAGGCCATGAAGTTCGCCTTCGAGCACGTGATCTGCCTGCCGGAAGTCCACGAGGGCAATGTGGTGGCGCTGTGCTTCAATACCCGTCCCGAGATCGACAAGGACATGCTGAACGCGCGCGCCGCTCAGGTCCATGCCGCGACCAGGCTGCCGGCCAAGTCCTGGGTCAAGGGCATCCTGGCCGCACACTGAGCCCTCCTCCGACCATGAACGCCGCCGCCCACAAGCCGCCCAGCCTGCGCAAGCTCGACCTGCAATCGATCTTTTCCTGGATGCTGGCGGATGGCATCGTCAGCAAGGAAGAGGTCAAGGCGCGCTTCGCCCAGGCCCAGGCCATCCTCAAGAATGCAGCGGGGTCGATGCACCCGCTGACGGCGGTCGCCCAGTGCAAGCTGGTCTCGAACCAGCCGCCCCACCGCCTGCTCACCCTGGACGTGCTGACGGAATGGTGCGCGGCCAAGGTCGGCCTGCCCTTCACCCGCATCGATCCGCTCAAGATCGACTTCACCAAGGTGGCGGACGTGATGTCGGCCAGCTATGCGGCGCGCTTCAATATCCTGCCGGTGGAGATGACGGCCACCTCGCTGGTCGTCGCGACCGCCGATCCGGGGGCGACGGAGTGGGAGGCGGAGATCGCCAAGGTCTCGCGCCGCAAGATCGAGCTGGTGCTGGCCAATCCGCTCGACATCGCCCAGTACATCTCGCAGTTCTTCAGCCTGGCCAAGTCGATCCGCGACGCCAACCGCAGCACCGGCCAGGACCTGGCCATGCGCAACAACTTCGAGCAGCTGGTCGAGCTGGGCAAGTCGAACAAGCAGGTCGACGCCAACGACCAGCACATCGTCAACATCGTCGACTGGCTGTGGAGCTATGCCTTCGAACAGCGGGCTTCGGATATCCACCTGGAGCCGAAGCGCGAGTTCGCGGTGATCCGCTTCCGCATCGACGGGGTGCTGCACCAGGTGTACCAGGTGCCGGCGGTGGTGATGATCGCCATGACGGCGCGCATCAAGCTGCTGGGGCGCATGGACGTGATCGAAAAGCGGCGGCCGCAGGATGGGCGCATCAAGACGCGGACCAATGGCGGGCAGGAGGTCGAGCTGCGCCTGTCGACCATGCCGACGGCCTTCGGCGAGAAGCTGGTGATGCGTATCTTCGATCCGGAAGTCGTGGTGAAGACCTTGCCGGAGCTGGGTTTCCCGCCGGAGGACGCGCGGCGCTGGGATGCGCTGACCAGTCGGCCGCATGGGATCATTCTCGTGACCGGGCCGACCGGGTCGGGCAAGACCACGACGCTGTACACGACCTTGAAGGCGCTGGCGACCAATGAAGTGAATGTCTGCACCGTCGAAGATCCGATCGAGATGGTGGAGGCGTCGTTCAACCAGATGCAGATCCAGCCGGGGATCGATTTGTCGTTTGCGGACGGCGTGCGCGCGCTGATGCGCCAGGATCCGGACATCATCATGGTGGGCGAGATCCGCGACCTGGAAACGGCCGAGATGGCGATCCAGGCGGCGCTGACGGGGCATCTGGTGTTCTCGACCTTGCACACCAACGATGCGCCGGCGGCCGTCGTGCGCCTGCTGGAACTGGGCGTGCCGGATTATCTGCTGGAGGCGACCTTGATCGGCGTGATGGCCCAACGGCTGGTGCGCACCCTCTGCCCTTCGTGCAAGGCGCCCGGCGGGGAGCTGAGCGACGAGGTGTGGCAGAGCATCGCGGGGAACTGGGATATCGCCAAGCCGGCGACCGTGTATCGCCCGATTGGTTGTCCCGAGTGCAGGCAGACCGGGTATCGCGGGCGGACCGGCATCTACGAACTCCTGAGCGTGAGCGAAGGCTTCGGCAAGCTGGTGCGCGAGTCGGGCGAGCTGCAGTCCCTGCGCCGCCAGAGCATCGCCGACGGCATGAAGCCGCTGCGCATCGCGGGGGCCATGAAGGTGGTCGAAGGGGTGACCACGGCGGACGAAGTGCTGAAGGTGACGTCGGCGCTGTCTTGAACGAATGTTCACTTGCCTCTGGCGCAATCCGGAATCACCGGCTATAATGCTGCCTCTTTCGGGTCGTTAGCTCAGTTGGTAGAGCAGCGGACTTTTAATCCGTTGGTCGCTGGTTCGAGCCCAGCACGGCCTACCACGAATACACAGGAAGCCCACGAACTTCGGTTCGTGGGCTTTTTTGTTTTCCGATCCTCCCGGGAGTTGCCCGGGCAATGCGCTGCGCAGTCTCATTGGTCCAGCGCCGTCCGCCGTGCCTTGCCGAACAGAAGAGATAGTGCGGGAGTGCTACAGTCCCTGCAATTCCCGCAGCGAGGACTCCGATGAAATACCTGCAAAAAATAGGTTCCGCCGGCTATATTTTCGTCGCCCTGCTCTTTTTCGTTTGCGGCTTTTCCCTGATCGTCCTCGCCGCCGTCGAAATCTGGTCGGCCCTGTTTGGCGACAGCCACGCGTCGGTGCAAGCGCGCTTCCAGCTCATCCTGGAATGCGTGGGCCTGCTGACCATCGCGGTCGCCGCCTTCGAACTGGGCCAGACCGTGCTGGAGGAAGAGGTGCAGCGCGAAGTGCACGTCAGTTCGCCAACCCGCCTGCGCCGCTTCCTGTCGCGCTTCCTGGTGGTGGTGGTGGTGTCGCTCGGGGTCGAATGCCTGGTAGGCGTGTTCCAGTTCGTACATACCAGACCGGAACTGCTGCCGCACGTTGCGTCGATCGGCGTCGCGGCAGCTGCCCTGCTGGCGAGCTGGGGACTGTTCGTGCGCCTGAACGTCGAAGCGGAGAAGCTCGAACCGGAAGCGATGCACCAGGCGCAAGAAGAAGACAAGCACGTCGAAACCTGAGTTTTCTCGTCTTGCGCCCCCGCCAATGCATAGTCTTGCAGGAAGTTCTTGGAAATTCGCAAGGGTCCGGCTATAATCTTGGCTTCTTCGGGTCGTTAGCTCAGTTGGTAGAGCAGCGGACTTTTAATCCGTTGGTCGCTGGTTCGAGCCCAGCACGGCCTACCAAAGATTCAACAACAACGCCAGCCTTCGGGTTGGCGTTGTTGTTTCCACGTCCGCAATCCATGGCCCAGACGATCGCCAGCGCCGTTCACCACGAACTGATCATCAAGAAAAGCCGCTTCATCGCCTGCGTGCAGCCGATGGCGGACCGCGCCGGCGCCCAGCAGATCGTCGCCGCCCTGCGCGCCGACCATCCCGGTGCGGCCCATGTGTGCTGGGCCCTGCTGGCCGGCGGCCAGTCGGCCGCGGTCGACGACGGCGAACCGAGCGGCACTGCCGGCCGGCCCATGCTCGACGTGCTGCGCCACCAGGACCTCGAAGGCGTGCTGGCCACCGTGGTGCGCTACTTCGGCGGCGTCAAGCTTGGCGCCGGCGGACTGGTACGCGCCTACACCGACAGCGTGGCCCAGGCCCTGCTGCAGGCCCGGAAAGTCCCCATCATCAAGCTCGCCCACCTGCGCTGCACGGCGCCCTATGCCTTCGAAGGCCTGGTGCGGCGCGAACTCGACGCCGCCGGCGCCAGCCTGGGCGAGGTCCTGCATGGCGACGACGTCAGCTTCGCCTTCAGTCTGCCCGCGGATGCCGCTCCGGCATTGCGCGCGCGCCTGGACGACGCCGGCCACGGCCGCATCGGCTGGCCCCGCGAAGACGCCGGATAAGCCTCGCCTATACCCGTCATCACGACTCGAAAGCGGACGCATCCGGACCAGCCCGGTATAGTGGCCGGTCCCACAGCCGGCGCGCATCGACCGGCCGTGTCCTTACAGCCCTCATCCAGAAGAACAATCGTGATCAAGAAAAGTCTCATCCCGCTCGCGCTGGGCGGCTTCGGCATCGGCATGACGGAATTCGTCATGATGGGCATCCTGCCCGACATCGCCACCGGCCTCGGCATCACCATCCCCGAGGCCGGCTACCTGATCACCGCCTACGCGCTGGGCGTGGTGGTCGGCGCCCCCACCCTGGTCAGCCTGTTCGCCAACCGTCCGCCGCGCAGCGTGCTGGTCTGGTTCATGCTGATGTTCACCGTCTTTAACGCCATGTCGGCCTTCGCGCCGAACTTCCACGTGATGATGCTGTCGCGCTTCCTCGCCGGCCTGCCGCACGGCGCCTTCTTCGGCGTCGGCGCGGTGGTGGCGAGCCGCCTGGCCGACGAGGGCAAGGTGGCGGCCGCCATGGCCACCATGTTCGCGGGCCTGACCGTGGCCAACGTGATCGGCGTACCGATCGGCACCTGGCTCGGCCACACGGTCGACTGGCGCCTGGTGTTCCTGATCGTGGCCGCCATCGGCTGCGCCACCGTGGTCAGCCTGCGCCGGCTGGTGCCGCACATCGAAGCCAAGCAGCGCGCCGGCTTCATCCAGGACCTGCGCATCTTCCGCAGCGGCGGCCTGTGGCTGGCGCTGGGCATCACCGCGATCGGCACCGGCGGCTTCTTCGCCTGGTTCAGCTACATCACGCCGCTGCTCACCGACGTCACCCTGTTCCAGCCCACTACGATCCCGATGATCATGACCGTGGTCGGCGTCGGCATGACCGCCGGCGTGCTGGTGGGCGGCCGCCTGGCGGACCGCTTCCATCCCTTGCCCGCGATCCTGATCCTGCTCGTGTCGATGACGGCCCTGTTGCTGTGCAATGGCCTGCTGGCCGATTCGCAGCCGATGATGCTGGTGCTCGCCTTCGCCACCGGCGCCAACGCGCTGGCGCTCGGTCCGCCGATCCAGATGCTGCTGATCGACCATTCGCGCGAAGCGGAGATGCTCGGCTCCTCGCTCGGCCAGTCGGGCTTCAACATCGGCAACGCCACCGGCGCTTTCCTGGGCGGCATTCCGCTGACCCTGGGCTACTCCTATTCCTCGCCGCAGTGGGTGGCGGCCGCGCTGGCGCTGGCCGGCGTCGGCCTGTCGCTGCTGATGCTGAGCCGCCACCGCGCACGCCAGCTGGCCTGATGCTTCAGGCGCCAAGCGCCTCCAGCACCTCGCGGGTCGTCACCACCGTGGCGAACTCGCCATGCAGGCTGGCCAGCGCCGTGTCGTGCATCTGCCCGGCCGTGTAATGGCGGCCGTCCGGGCCGGTGCGCTCGAAGGTGGCGGTGGCGTCGCCCACGAAATACGTCTCGAATCCGAAATTCCCTGCCATGCGCGTCGTCGTCGACACACAATGGTCGGTCGTCAATCCTACGATCACCAGCACCTCGATGCCCGCTGCGCGCAGGCGCGCTTCCAGGTCGGTGCCGATGAAGGACGAGTTCACACGCTTGAAAATCACGGTCTCGCCCGGCAGCGGCTGGCCTTCCGGCTTGTGGCGGTAGGTTGGCTGGTCCGGATGGAACAGGCTGGCCGGGCGCGGCGAGCGGTGCTGGATGTGGAACAGCGGGCGCCCGGTCGCGCGCCATCCGTCCAGCAGCGCGCCGATATTGCGCTCGGCCTCGGGATTGTTGCGCCGGCCCCAGCTGGGGTGGTCGAAGGCCTGCTGCACGTCGATGCTGATCAGGGCGGCCTTGGCGGGTAATTGCTGCATATGGTGTCCTTTCATGGTGGTTAAGCCGCGCATCTTCGCGCCCTGTCTCGGCACGGGCAACCGGGATGGCAGATAATTGCCGCTTCGACATGAAGGATTTCGATGGCCCCATGAAGCTCAGCCAACTCAGGATGTTCGTCGCCGTTGCCGACAGCGGCAGTTTCAGCGCCGCCGCGGCCCTGCTCGGCTGCACCCAGTCGCGCATCAGCCATGCGCTCGCGGAACTCGAAGGGGAACTGGGCACGGCCCTGCTGCTGCGCGGGCGCACCGGCTCGGCGCCGACCGAAGCCGGCAAGCAGGCGCTGGCGACGGCGCGCCAGATGCTGCGCCTGGAGGCCGACTTGCTGGCCTCGATGCGCGGCGCGTCTGGCATGCGAGGCACGGTGCGCATCGCCTGCTTCCGCAGCGTCGGCACGCACCTGCTGCCGCATGCCGTCGAGGCCCTCGCCCGGGCTCACCCGGGCCTGCATGTGGACATCGACGACAGCTGCGAAGAGCGCGGCGACGTCGGCGCCGCCCTGCGCGCCGGCCGCGCGGAAATCGGCATCGCCCAGCTGCCCCTCGAAGGCGGGCTGGAGGCGCGTCCCTATCTGTTCGACGACTACGTGATGGTGGTGCCGGCCGCCCTGCCCGTGGACAGCCGCCAGGGCTGGCCGGAGCTCGGCGCCCTGCCCTTCATCCAGCTCGGTTGCTCGGGCGCCGCGGCGATCCTGGCGCGCTGCCGCGACGCCGGCTTCACGGCCCAGGCCGCACGCACCCTGGCCAACGACACCAGCATCGCCGCCATGGTCGGGCGCGGCATGGGCTATTCGATCCTGCCGCGCCTGTCGATCTTTCCGGAGCCCGGCGACGTGAAGGTGCTGCCGCTGCCGATCCCGGCGCGGCGCCAGTTCGCCATCGCGGCCCTGCCCGAGGTGATGCGCCAGGCCGCCGTGCGCGCAGTCGTGCGCACGCTGCGCGACCGCACAGTGGCGGCGCGCACGCAGGCCGGACAGGCCGGCATCGTCAACTGGGAATAAAAAGGCTTAAACGAGCACCGCGTCGCCCATCGCCGCCGCCATCTCGGCGGCCTCGTCCTGGATCTGGCGCAGGGTGTCTTCGTCGAGCACGAAGTCGATGGCGCTTTCGGCATGGGCCGGCAGCGGCAATGGCTTGTTGCCGAGAGGGGATTGCACCGGCGCATATTGATTAGCCAGCAACAGGGTATCGAGCAGGCTGCCGGGGGGCATGTTGAGCCAGCCGCCGCGCATGTCGGCGATGGCCTCGGCCACCACCGTGGGAATGTTGAGCTTCTTCATCACTTCGGTGCTCACCACGTCTTCGCACAGCTCGCCCCAGTTCTCGACATCGTCGTCGAGCAGGCCGGGAAATTCGTCGGCGCGCGAGAGCAGGTAGAAGCCGCCCACCTCGTGCACGATGCCGGCGAACATGGCGGTGTCCGGGTTGACGTAGGTGACGCGGCGCGCGAGCGCGTAGGCGAGCGAGGCGACATGGGCCGAATGCTCCCACAGCTGCCCGGCCTTGGCGCGCAGGGCCCGGTCCTTGATGCGGCTGCCGAACTGGCGCACCACCAGGCTCGCCACCAGGGCCTGCAGGCGGCGGTAGCCGATGCGGGTCACGGCGGCGCGCACATTGGTCACCGGCACGCCGCTGTTGCCGCCGAACGCAGCCGTGTTGGCCATGGCGACGGTGCGCGCGGCCAGCTGCGGTTCGGACAGCACGAGGCGGATCGCCTCTTCCACATGGCAATCGGGGTCGTCGAGGGCGAGCTGCAGGCGCAGCACGGCATTGACGCTGGTGGGGAAGGTGATCTCACCGCGGACAGCCTGCGCCGCGATGTATCCGAAGGCTTCGAGTTTATTCACGCGCCGAATTATACCTTGCTGTGTGACCAACTCTCGCGGCCAGGGGGCTGCCTTTCCTCTCCTGCCGCCGCGGTGTGGCAGGCGATCCACATCTGTCAAAAATAAA
>CBIHLT010000005.1:0-63154 GCA_966210615.1 uncultured Massilia sp. | reverse complement strand
GAACCCGGGGTTTCTGCTTGCCCGGCTGGAAGGCTGCATGTCGGCCAGGCGAGGTTCTACAAGTCGAGAAGGGAGAAAAAAGACGGCCCTTGATCGACCTGCCTGCCGTAACGCCGATCAACAGATAGCGCATTTAACATAATATAGATTATGCGTACTGCGCCAGTTTTCATTTTAGCAGTGCTCGCTCTTATGTTTAGCTGCCGATGTCCGTATGATTCGCACCATGATTACCTGTTTCGATATCGGCGGCAGCGCCATCAAATGCGCCGTCGCGACGGCTGACGGCCGGATCGGCGGCTTGCAGCGTGTGCCGACGCCTGCCCACGATTTCGCCGCCTTCACCGCCGCCATCGAGGCGTTGATCGCCGCGGGCGGCCCACCGCGCGGCGTCGCCATCTCGATCGCCGGCGTGGTCGATCCGGCCGACGGCCGCATCAAGTGCGCCAACATCCCTTGCATCGACGGCCGCACGCTGGCCGCCGACCTGGCCGCCGCCCTCGGCCTGCCGGTCTGGATCATCAACGACGCCGACAGCTTCGCCCTTGCCGAAGCCCAGGCCGGCGCGGGCCGCGGCCACGCCAACGTGTTCGGCCTGATCCTGGGCACCGGCGTCGGCGGCGGCCTGGTGATCGGCGGCCGCTTGATCGGCGGTCCCGGAGGCTTCGCCGGCGAATGGGGCCACGGCCCTGTCGCCGCGCAGCTTGCCGGCGCGCCGCCGCAGGCGATTCCGCGCTTCCCGTGCGGCTGCGGCCAGACCGGCTGCCTGGACACGGTCGGCGGCGCGCGCGGCCTGGAGCGCCTGCACCAGGCCTTGCACCAGCAGCAGCTGGACAGCCGCGACATCATCACCGCCTGGCAGGCCGGCGACGCCGCGGCCGAGCGCACGATTGCCTGCTTTATCGATCTCCTAAGCGGACCGCTGGCCATGCTGGTCAACACCCTCGGCGCGTCCATCCTGCCGGTCGGCGGCGGCCTGGCCAACAGCGCGCCCCTGATCGCGCGGCTCGACCAGGCGGTGCGCGCCGCCATCCTGCGCAAGACGGACACCCCGATCATCGTGCCCGGCCAGTCCGGTACGGAACCGGGACTGATCGGCGCGGCCTGGCTGGGCCTGGAACAACTCGGCGGCGCACATGGCTGACCCCATCATTCTCGAGGTCTGCGTCGACAGCTTCGGCGGGCTCGCCGCCGCGCTTTCCGGCGGCGCCGACCGCATCGAGTTGTGCAGCGCGCTGGACATCGGCGGCCTGACCCCGAGCTCTGGCCTGCTGTGCGTCGCGTCCAGCAGCCCGGTGCCGGTGGTGGCCATGATACGGCCGCGAGGCGGCGACTTCTGCTATGACGATGCGGAATTGTCGCTGATGCTGCACGAAATCGACGCGGTCGCCGCCGCCGGCCTGCAAGGCGTGGTGCTCGGCGCCTCGCTGCCGGACGGCCGCCTGGATCGGCGTTCCCTCGAACGCCTGGTCGAGCGCGCTGCCGGCCACGGGCTGCGCTGCACGCTGCATCGCGCCATCGACCTGTGCCCGGATCTGGCGCAGGCGACCAGCCTGGCCATCGACCTGGGCTTCGAGCGCATCCTGACTTCCGGCGGCGCCAGCAGCGCCCTCGAAGGCCTGACCGGACTACAGCGCTGTTTCGAGGCCGCCGACGGCCGCATCGCGATCATGCCCGGCGCCGGCATCGGCGCGGACAACATCCACCTGTTGCGCGCCCGCCTGCCGCTGACCGATGTCCACGCGTCCTGCTCCACGCCCTTGCCGGCGCCGGCACCGAAGGTGGCGGCCCTCGGCTTCGATTCCGGCAGCCGCCGCCAGACCAGCAGCGAGAAAGTTGCGGCCCTAAAAACTAAACTGCTGGCCTGATTGGGCCTTTCCCTTGAAATCGGCCGCGCAGCATGTGAAACTCGCGGGGTTTGAAGTGAAACCGGTTTCCCTTTTCAGTTGGAGCACCCAGTTGGAGCATCCTGCTTGACCTTCGATCCGATTGCGCTCGAGCCCTACCTTGGTGACTTCGCAGCCGGCGCCCGCTTGAGCGCCCTCGCCTGTGCATTGGCCCTGGCCGGCGGCCTGGCCCTGGGCATCGTGGCGGCCCTGATGCGCACGGCCGCGTCTCCGCTGGCGCGACGCGTGGCCGAGGTCTACGTCGACGTTTTCCGCAACGTCCCCTTCATCGTCCAGCTGTTCTTCCTGTTTTACGGCCTGCCGGAAATCGGCGTCGAGCTGAGCGCCTTCAGCACCGGCGTACTGGCCCTGTCTTTCGCGGGCGGCGCCTTCATCTCCGACGTGATCCGCTCCGGCATCCTGGCGGTCGAACCGGGCGTGCTCGAGGCGGCGCAAGTCAGCGGCCTGTCCCGGTTCGCCATCTACCGCCGCATCGCGCTGCCGATCGCGCTGCGCAGCTCCGTGCGCCCATTGGGTTCGGTGTTCGTCAACTTGATCCTGACTTCGTCCATCTTGTCGGCGATCACCCTCAATGAATTGACCGGCAGCGCCAAGATCGTCGCCGCCGACACCTTCCAGCCGTTCGAGGTCTACGCCCTGCTCCTGCTGCTGTACGCCGCGATGACCTGGCTGGTGTCCTTGTCCGCCGGCGCCCTTCACCGGCGCCTTAACAGGAATCTCGGCTGATGCGCTACACCGATTTCACGCCCCACGACCTGCTTCTCCTGCTGCAGGGACTCGGTGTCTCCGCCGCCCTGTTCGCGTCGACCACCCTCATCGGCCTGGCGATCGGACTGGCCTGGGCCACGCTGCGCTACTACCGCACGCCGCTGCTGATGCCCCTCGTCGCCGCGCTGGCCGAGCTGCTGAAGAATTCCCCGGTGCTGGTGCAGCTCTTCCTGGTGTTCTTCGGCTTGCCGGTGCTGCTGGAGATGGACCTGACGCCGGCGCAGGCCGCCCTGATCACGCTGTCCGGCAACACGGCGGCCTTCGTCTACGTGATCGCGGTGTCCGCGATCGAATCGGTCGGACGCGATCAACTCGAGACCGCGCGCGTGTTCGGTTTGAGCCGCTGGCAAACGCTGCGCCGCGTCGTCGCGCCGCAGGCCGCGGCGTTCGGCTTCGGGCCGCTGGCCGGGCTCCTGGTGAACCAGCTGCAGGTGACCTCGCTGATCTCGGTGATCGGCGTGGTCGACCTGACCAAGGTGGGCGCGATCCTGAACCTGCGCACGCTCAAGCCCTTCATCGTCTGGACCGTGATCGGCCTCCTGTACTACCTGATGGCCCGGCTGATCGCCACGGTCTGCGCCCGCGCCGAGGAAGGCCTGCGCGCGCATAGCCAATGGAAGGGTTTGTAAGATGATCCACATCGACGGCGTGGCCAAGCGCTTCGGCGCCAATACGGTCCTCGATGGCATCGACCTGCGCATCGCGCCGGGCGAAGTGGTATCCATCCTCGGCGCCAGCGGTTCCGGCAAGTCCACGCTGATCCGCTGCATCAACGGCCTCGAAAAACTCGATGGCGGCACGATTTCCATCGACGGCCACCGGGTCGACGATCCCAGGCAGTTGCAGCTCGCGCGCCGCTGCTGCGGCACCGTGTTCCAGCTGTTTAACCTGTACCCGCACATGACGGCGCTGCAGAACATCACGCTGGCGCCGATCGAGGTGTTGAACCTGCCGCGCCGCCAGGCCGAGGACGAAGCGCGCGGACTCCTGGCCGCCGTAGGGCTGCTTGAACGCGCGGATGCCTATCCCGCTCAGCTCTCCGGCGGCCAGCGCCAGCGCGTGGGCATCTGCCGCGCGCTGGCCATGAAGCCGCGCTACCTGCTGCTGGACGAAGTCACCAGCGCCCTCGATCCCGAAATGACGGCCGAGGTGCTGGCCATCCTCGCCAGGCTGGCGGCAAGCGGCACCACCATGCTGTTCGTCACCCACGAGATCGAATTCGCCCGCCGCATCTCCAGCCGCATCGTGTTCCTCGACCAGGGCCGCGTGCTGGCCGACCTCCCGGCCGCGCAGTTCTTTGCCGCGGACGGCGGCCTGGCGCAAGCGCGCATCGCCCAATTTTTATCGAAGATGACGAAGTAATGGAAGACCTCTCATGAAAATGCTCCTGGCGAACGCCGAGGCCTGGCCCGGCTTCGAGACCACGGTCGAACTGCTGAAGCAGGGCGGCGCCGGCATCGACGCCATGGTCGGCGGCATCGCCAAGGTCGAACGCGAGGCCAAGGTGCGCAGCGTCGGCTACGGCGGCTGGCCGAACATGCTGGGCGAGATGGAATTCGACGCCGGCGTCATGGACGGCACTACGCGCGAGGTCGGTGCGGTCGGGGCGGTGCCAGCCACCCTGCCCGTCTCCGCGCTGGCCCACGAGGTGATGAAGCATCTCCCGCACGTGATGCTGACCGGCGCCGGCGCGCGCCGCTTCGCCACCGAGCGCGGGTTCGCGGTCGACGAGGTCCTGCATCCGGACAGCAAGCGTGTCTGGTGGGAGCGGCTGCAGAAGGAGATGTCGCCCGCGCAGCTGGCGGCCTTCCCCGACATTCCGTTGGCCCCGCTCAGCAACACCATCACCGACCCCGAGCGGGTGCGCGACACCACGGTCTTCCTGGGCCGCGACGGCGGCGATCACATCGGCGTGGTCACCTCGACCTCCGGCTGGGCGTGGAAGTATCCCGGACGGCTGGGCGATTCGCCGATTCCCGGCGCGGGCTTCTATGCCGACAGCCGCTACGGCGCGGCCGCCTGCACCCACACCGGAGAGATGACCATGCGCTGCGGGACCTCGCGCAGCATCGTGCTGGCGATGCGGCTCGGCGCTTGCCTGGAAGACGCCGTCAAACTGGCCGTCGAAGAGCTGTCGGAACTGAAGACCGGCTTCCTGGCCGGCGTGGTCATCCACGCCATCGATGCCAAAGGCAATCACAGGGTGGTCAACTACCGCTGCGACGAAGAGATACGCTATTGGTATTGGGACGAACGCATGGCCGCGCCGGAATTGCGCGTCGCCTCCCCCATCCAAGCCTGAAAGGACAGATCATGCATCATCGCCTGACACAACTCGCCGCCGCCGCGGCATTGATGCTGGTGACGGCGTCCGCACTGGCCGGCCGCATCGAGGACATCAAGGCGCGCGGATACGTGCGCATCGGCGTCTCGCTGGGCGGCGAGCCGGTCGGTTTTCGCAACGCCGGCAACGAGCCGGTCGGCTATGACGTCGACGTCGCCAGGCAACTGGCCGCGAAGCTGGGCGTGCCGGCGCGCTTTTCGGATGTCTCCAGCGATGCGCGCATTTCGATGCTGAGGTCCGGGCAGCTCGACCTGGTGGTGGCGAACGTCTCGATCACGCCGCAACGCGCGCGCGTGGTCGACTTTTCCATCCCCTACAACCTGGCCGGCCTGCGCGTGATTGCGCAAAAGAGCGCGCACATCAAGACACTGGCGGACCTGAATGGCAAGCGCGTCGTGGTCGGCCGCGGCACCACGGCGGACGCCTTCCTGAGGAAGTCGGCGCCGCAGGCGGTGTTCGTCTACACCGACAACTTCGCACCGGACGGCGTGCTGCTCCTGCAGCAAAGGCGTGTCGACGCCGGCATCGAAGATTCCTCGCTGCTCGACTACCTGGCCAGCAAGAACCCGCAACTGGAGACCTTGCCCACGATGTACGGCAACACGCCGATCGGCATCGCGATCGCCAAGGGCGATCCGGCGCTGCTGAAGTTCGTGAACGGCTTCGTCGCGGACTACATCAAGTCCGGCGCCTACACGGCCAACTATAAAAAATGGTGGGGCAGCAAAGCCGTGCCGCCGGCGCTGGCGCCGCAAGGATAAGGACGATCAGCCGGGAGGGCCCTTCGGCAAAAAGGCCGACAAGCGGATTTCGCCGAACTGGCGCATCAAGGCGCCGGCCGCCTGGGCCAGCGCCACATTGAGTGTGCCCGTGATGGCCTCTTCCACCGGGCAGCCCGGGTGATCGATACTGGGACCGATCGCGAAGACGACCGGTTCTTCCAGCGCGCGGTAGACGTCCAGTACCGTGATCGCGTCGGGATCGGCGGACAAGGTCCATCCGCCGCCCCGCCCTCCCGTGGAGCTGACATAACCGGCAGTGCGCAGGCCGGCCAGCATCCGCCGCACGAGCACGGGATTGGTGTCCAGCATCGTGGCAATTTCTTCGGAACTGGCTGCACCCTTGCGGCCGTGCAGGTGAACGAGGACGTGCAGCATCCTCGACAGGCGGAAATCGTTTCTCATGTTTGGGTTCTCCTGTCGATAGCATACCGCAACTTGTTGAGTTGCAATATAGGTCGACCTTCCCTCACTCGTCCGGTTGGGGTTACCTGGGGCATGGATGCCCCTCAGCTAGCCGCAAGCTTCCTCATCTGCACCGACTCGCCCCCCGCATAGCGCATTGCCGGAGAACAGGGTACGAAAGAAGGTTTCTGTAACTTGACGAGTTACGAGAAACGCGGATTGTGCCACTTCACGAGTTACAAATGACCAGCCCCGCTTTCCGCAACTCCTCGGGTTGCGAATTACCCGTGTCCGTTCACTTCGAAGAGACATGAACACCTCTCCTTGAGCCGGATCAAAACGTTCATGCGCCAGGCTTCCCACCATTTGCCGCCCGCACAATTGGATTTGACGCGCAATTGAAATACGCATATATTTTTTCGTATTCGAATTGGAAACGTTTCCAGCGCTAGCTTCCGCAAGAATTTTCAAGACCAACGTCCCTGTTGGGCCAGCGTGGAGGGCCAGAACGGCCTCCCACATTTCTTTGGAGTTAATCGAGGAGTCGAAGTGAATAACGATAAACAAAATCGTCACTCTACATGGAAACCTTTCCAGCAGTTGGCCGCCGGCCTTCTCCTGGCCGTCGGGGCGCAAGCCTCCGCCAGCGTCAGCAATCCCGCCATTGGCCAGCTGCTGTGGTCCGACGAATTCAATGGCACCAGCCTCAACACGGCCGCGTGGTCGGCCACCGACGGCAACGGCTGCCAGATCAACCTCTGCGGCTACGGCAACGCCGAACTCCAGTACTACAGCCCCAACAACGTCTCGATCGTCGACGTTCCCTTCGAATCCGGCACCCGCGCCCTCGCCATCCAGGCCCGTCACCAGACGGTCGGCAGCAACGTCTTCACATCCGGCAAAATCGACACCAAGGGCAAGGTCCAGGTGCAGTACGGCATGGTGGAAGTGCGCATGAGCACCCCCGCCGTCGCCACCGGACTGTGGCCGGCCGCCTGGATGCTGGGCGTCAGCCCGCAAACCTGGCCGCGCAACGGCGAAATCGACATCATGGAGATGGGGCACAAGGCTTCGGCGCGCACGGCGGCCGGCTCGCCCTCCGCCAATCATTTCGTCGGCTCCAACGTGATCACCTACCAGCAGGCGGCCTGCGTCCCCGGCAACGAAAGCTGCGCCGCTTCGACCGCCTGGCAGACCAAGAACTGGTACGTTTCCTCGACCCCGCTGACCAACCGCTTCGTCATCTACCGCCTCTACTGGACCGAAAGCGAGATGCGCTTCACCGTCGTCGACAATGGCGTCGAACGCAACATGTACGACGCGCCGCTGCCGGTCAATTCGACGGCCCTGCAGGCGCCCTTCTACCTGCTCCTGAACCTGGCCGTGGGCGGCAACTTCACCGACGCCGCCACCCCGGGCCAGGTTAGCGCACCGCTGCCGGGCACCATGTATGTCGACTACGTGCGCGTCTACCAGCTCGACGGCAAGGGCACGGTCAAGCTCGGCAACCAGACCGTGCCTGAAACCGGCAAATTCGGCGTGTTCACCGACACCACCACGGTCAACAGCAAGCTGGTGGCCGGCACCACCTCCGACATCTTCCTGTGGAACAGCGCTTCCAGCGGCGCCGGCAATCTTCCTCCCTACGAGGGCAGTAACGTGATTGCCTGGAGCTACAATGCGCCCGGCCAGTGGTTCGGCGGCGGCGTCCAGTCGCGCCAGGCCCGCGACCTGAGCAATTTCCGCAACGGGACGATGAAGTTCCGCATCAAGATCCCGGCCAATGTGTCCTTCAACATTGGCGTCGGCGATACCTACACCAACCAGAACTGGGTCAACTTCCCGGCCAACACCACCACCCATGGCCTGGTGCGCAATGGCGAATGGGCGACCGCGACGGTCCCCGTCACAAGCCTGATCGGCCCCAAGGTGGCGCTGCAGTCCCTGCTCGATGTCTTCATGATCTCGAGCGACGCCAACCGCCTGCCCGCCTCGAGCTTCCAGTTCGCCATCGACGACATCGTCTGGGATTCGGGCAGCACGGCCACCCAGCCGCCGGCGCCGACCGGCCCCACCTCCGTGACCCAGACCTCCGCCACCACGCTGCAGTTCACCACGACGACCGGCGGCTGGGCCGACGTGCACTACACGGTGAACAATGGCGTCCAGCAGAACGTGCGCATGCGCCTCGACGGCAGCACCAACACCCATATCGCCGGCGGCCTCAAGATCGGCGACGTGGTGCGCTACAGCTTCACCTACTGGGATACGGCGCGCAACTATGCCGTCGATACCGCCTGGCAGAGCTACACGATGCAGTGATCGCCGGTCCTCCCGGATGCCGTCCGAACGGCGCCGGGAACCTCAGGCGTGCGGCGCGGTCTGATGGCACAGGAGGAAAAGGAGGCAAACATGGCCACCATCAGACTCGACAAGCCCGTCTGGGGAAGCTAGGCCGACAGAATGTCGAAGGCGCTCCTCGGTACGCCCGCCGAGGTGGAAGTCGCGTCGATGAACTTCGGCGTCCAGCTCGCGGCCGAATGGATACCGCTGCTCGGCATCCTGTACGACCACAAGAACGACCTGCTCGCCCTGAGCTTCGAAGGCCTGGATCACATGGTGCGGCATCCCCAGGATATCTACATCCAGGAAAACGGCGGCCAGCTGCAGAGCATCGAGGTGATCGGCAACGCCGGCGCCCGCCACATCATTCGCCTGCGCCAGCCTGTTCCGCTCCCCGTTTGACGGCCGGCGCTGGGCCGTTCGTCCCGGGCGCCCCGGGCTAAGCGAGGCGCGTCAGGCCCGCCGCGCGGACCAGGCTCCCCAGCCCATCATCCGGCCGGCTTTGTCGCCGGCCTTGGAGGCGGGCCCATGCGCATGTTGGCGTTCTCGATGTCGGCCGCGATGAGCCAGCGGCCGTCCACCTTGCGCAGCACCAGCACGAATTTGCCGAAATCGCCTGTCTGGCCTGCCGGGCCATAGGCGCCCACGATGGTGGCCAGGTCGCCGGAGGCACGGTAATCGATCACGCGCAGGAAGGTCGGCATGCCGCCGCCGCCCGAATACGCTTTGGCGATGCTGTCTTTGCCGCGTGCCGGGGGCTGATTGCTCGGCAGGGCAATGCCATCGTCCGCGAACAGCGCCGCCAGTCCCTTGGCGTCGTTGGCGGCCCAGGCCTTTTCATAGTCGCGCAACACCCGGTCGACCTCGGGCGGCACGTTCACCGAAGGCAGGGCCTGGCCCGCCGCCGGACCCGCGCCCAATACCGCGGCCAGCACTGGCGCCATCAGATATGCACGCATTCGCATCCCCTTTTTCTTATTGATCAGGCCGATTCTAGCCAGCCGGGACGCAACTGACCATGAAAAATTGATACGCATGCCAGACGAACGCTCGCGCGCTCGCCACGGAGCTGAGCCGCCCGGGCGCCCCGATTCCCGCAGCGCAGCATGAAAAGGGCTTGTGGACTACCAAATGTTAGCGCTAGACTTTTTATGTTCGTGTTTGTCGCGCCCAGGCGGCCCAGTCCATCTTATTTCCTGCACCCATGACTTCTCAAACCAGACGCAAGCTGTTCAAGTCCGTCGCCGCTGGCGCCGCCTCACTCCCTTTGGCCGGCAGCGCGGCGAGCGCCGCCGCTGCCTCCGCGCCAGGACGGGCCGCCCAGCCCGCCGCACCGCGCTGGGCGCGTGGGGTCGAAGGCCAGCGCAAGGCCGACCTCGGCAACGGGACCTTCCTGAATCCGATCATCGCGGGCGACCACCCCGACCCCACGATCCTCAAGGACGGCAAGGATTATTACATGAGCTTCTCGTCCTTCTATTCCTACCCCGGCATCGTGATCTGGCACTCGACCGACCTGGTCAACTGGACGCCGGTCGGCCCCGCCCTGAGCAGGCCGCTGGGCACGATCTGGGCGGTGGACCTGTGCAAGCACGATGGCCGCTTCTTCGTCTACATCCCGGCCGCGCCCGACGGCAGTACATGGTCGATCTACGCGATCTGGGCCGACGACATCCGCGGCCCGTGGAGCGACCCGGTCGACCTCGGCATCAAAGGCTGCATCGACCCTGGCCACATCGTGGGCGAGGACGGCAAGCGCTACCTGTTCGTCAACGGCATCCGCAAGCTACGCCTCAAGGACGACGGCCTCGCCACCGACGGACCGCTCGAAGCGGCCTACAGCCCATGGCGCTACCCGGAAGACTGGGTGGCCGAGAACTTCGCACCCGAGGGGCCGAAGCTGCTGCGCCGCGGCGAATGGTTCTACCTGGTCACGGCGGTCGGCGGCACGGCCGGCCCGCCGACCGGCCACATGGTGATCGCCGCACGCTCGCGCTCCATCCACGGGCCCTGGGAGCATTGCCCGCGCAACCCGCTGGTGCGCACTCTTGACGCCGCCGAACCGTGGTGGTCGCGCGGCCACGCGACCGTGGTCGAAGGTCCCGGCGGCGATTGGTGGATGGTCTACCACGGCTACGAGAACGGCTTCCGCACGCTCGGCCGCCAGACCCTGCTCGAACCGGTCGAATGGACGGCGGACGGCTGGTTCCGCGCCAAGGGCGGAGACTTGTCACGCCCCTTGCCCAAGCCGCGCGGCGGCAAGAGCGGCCCGCACGGCTTCGCGCTCTCCGACGACTTCAGCAGCAACCGGTTCGGCGTCCAGTGGGCCTTCCACGATCCCGCGCCCGACGAGATGGCGCGTGCGAAGTATGGGCCGGGGGCGCTGGTGATCGCCGCCAAGGGGCGCGGCCCGGCCGACAGCCCGCCCCTGACCTGCCCGGTGGGCGAGCGCCGCTACGAGGCCGAAATCACCCTCGAGCTGCAGGGCGCCGCCGAAGCGGGCCTGCTGCTGTTCTACAACCACAAGGCCTTCGTCGGCGTGGGCTTCGACAAGGACGCGATCAAGACCTTCTCGGCCGCCGAGGAGCAGGGCTGGATGAAGACGAAGACCGGCGCCCAGCGCCTGCGCATCCGCGTCACCAACGACGACCATGTCGTGACTTACCGGTATTCGCGCGACGACGGCGCGACCTGGCAGTTGCATGGGCTGCGCATGGAAGTCTCGGGCATCCACCATAACGTGTTCGGCGGCTTCCTGAGTCTGAAACTGGGAATCTATTGCGCGGGCAGCGGCGCCGTGCGGATGAGCCGCTTCAGCTACCGCGCCCTTCCCGCCTGAACGGCGCGGGTGGGCCAGGCGCGAGTGTTCAAAAAAACAACATTACGCGCCGCGGCAACCACAATGATCGCGCTCACATCCGGCCGCCGGGTGCGCAGCGCCTGCCTCGGCAGGGCCGCTGCCGAAACCGGTTTTCCTCATGAAATCCGGTAGTTGCAAACCAGCGGCGGGCCGCACACTGACTAACGCCGGGGGCTCTCTGCATCGATTTCCGGCTTATCACCCAGGCTCTGAAAACGTCTTGACGAATAAAGTGTGAGAATCAATGGTTGCGCATAACATTTGGTGTTATATTACTTAACAGGTCGTGCCGCCATGCATGGAGTAAATGGTAGCGCTACAGCGAAAGAGCCCCAGCAGACGGGCGCTGATAAACAACGGATGGAGACAACAACATGAGGCATTTCAACAAGACGGCGATCGCCGTAGGCGTCGCGCACGTGTGCTGGATGTCGGCCGCCTTCGCGCAGGAGACTGCCACGGCCAAGGACCCCGCGGTCGTCACGATCACCGGCCAGCGCGCCGCGCTGAACAGCGCCCAGCAGCTCAAGAAGGATTCCGACGAAGTCGTGGACTCCATCGTCGCCGAGGACATCGGCAAGCTGCCCGACCGCTCCGTCACTGAAGTGCTGCAGCGCGTGCCGGGCGTGACCATCGACCGCCAGATGTCGCGCGGCGACCCGGAACACTTCTCGGTCGAGGGCTCGGGAGTGTCGGTGCGCGGCCTGACCTGGGTGCGCTCTGAACTGAACGGCCGCGACTCCTTCTCCGCCAACGGTGGCCGCGCGCTCAACTTCGAAGACGTTCCGCCGGAACTGATGGCCGGCGTCGACGTCTACAAGAACCCGTCCGCGGAGCAGGTCGAAGGCGGTATCTCGGGCCTGGTCAACCTGCGCACCGCGCTGCCCTTCGACATCAAGGGCCAGCGCATCTCGGGCTCGGTCGAGGGGACCTATTCGGAGCTCAAGAAAGGCAAGGTGAATCCGTCCGGCTCGATCCTGTATTCGAACCGCTGGAAGACCGGCGCCGGCGAGTTCGGCGCCCTGTTCAACCTCGCCAGCTCGGAAAGCGGCACCCGCACCGACGCCTTCCAGGTGGAGCCCTACTACCCCCGCGACAACCTGGTCGCCGGCCAGACCGTCTGGGTGCCGAAGGGCGCGCAGTGGCGCACCCTGGAATTCGAGCGCGAGCGCCAGGGCGCCTACGGCGCGCTGCAGTGGAAGCTGAATAACACCCTCAAGAGCCACCTCACCTACTTCAAGTCGAAGTACAAGATGCAGTGGGACGAACAGGCCATCTTCTCCCAGGAAGGCACGCCCTACGACCTGCAGGTGACCAACGGGACCTACGACGCGAACGGCGCCCTGCTGACCGGCGTGCTGACCAATCCGACCAACGGCGGCATCAACTTCGGCGACGACGTCCGCACCTCGACGCGCGACTCGGACACCACCGACATCGCCTGGAATATCGAGTGGCGTCCGAACGACCGCTGGACCTTGACCTCCGACTTCCAGCGCGTCAAGGCCAAGACCAGGGGCTTCGACTCCACCGTGGCGACCGGTCTCAAGATGCCCAAGGAGACCGTCGACCTCAGCGGCGACGTGCCGCGCCTGATCTTCGACGCCAGCGACCTGGCCTACCTGCGCGACCCCAAGAACTACTACTGGGCGTTCACGATGGACCACCTGGACCGCAGCAAGGCGGAATCCAAGGCGTGGAAGGGCGACGCCAAGTTCCAGTTCGACCATCCGGTGCTGCGCGACATCCGCTTCGGCGCCCGCCTGAGCGACCGCGACGCCACCACCGTCAACTCGAACCCGAGCTACAACTGGGTGCCGGTGTCGCAGACCTGGCAGGTGGGCTGGAACATCCCGGACCTCGCCTGGCTGAGCGACCCGCGCTTCCAGGCGCCAACCAGCCTGCACTCGTTCGAGAACTTCTTCGGCGGCGGCGTCAGCGTGCCGGCCGTGGTCTTCCCGGACAAGTCGCTGGCCCAGGGCTACCCGGCCACCTACGAGCAGCTGCACAAGTTCCATGACATCCTGTGCGCCGAGCAAAGCGCGGCGCAGGGCTGGGGCACCTGCGATCCGTGGAAGGCGGCCGCCTTCGGCGGCGCCAACCCGGCCGGCACCAACGACCAGTCCGAGAAATCCAAGGCGCTCTACACCCAGCTGCGCTTCGAATTCGACGGCCTGCGCTTCCCGGTCGACGGCAACATCGGCGTGCGCTACGTGAAAACCGATTCGACCTCGTTCGGCTACACCGTGTTCAACCCGACCTTCAATCCGGGCGGCTCGCCTACCGGCGTCCCGGTGCCGGTCATCGGCCAGTTCGCCGGCCGCCAGGACTACGAGAACTCCTATCACAACTGGCTGCCGAGCCTGAACCTGCGCCTGAAGGCGACCGACAAGCTGCAGTTCCGCCTGGCTTTCGGCAAGGGAATGTCGCGTCCGGACTTCTCGCAGCTGCAGGCCTACACCACGCTCAGCCAGAACGTGACCTCGACGACCACGAACGGCGTGACCAACGTCACCGGCGTGACCCACAGCGGCGAGGCGACCGGCAATCCGATGCTGCGCCCGATCACGGCCCGCAACCTCGACCTGACCGCCGAGTGGTACTTCGCCCAGGCCGGCTCGCTGACCTTCGCGGTGTTCGACAAGCGCCTGAAGGACATCATCGTCAAGCAGCTGTCGACCTACACGCTGGAGGACGCGGCCGGCACCCCGGTCACCTTCAACGTGACCTCGCCGATCAACGGCGCGCGCGGCACCGCACGCGGCGCGGAGTTCGCCTACCAGCAATACTTCGACTTCCTGCCGGGGTGGATGTCGGGCTTTGGCGTCCAGGCCAACTACACCTATGTGGACAGCAAGCGCAAGCTGTACTCCCCGGTGTTCTCGCCCTACTGCTCGGGCGGCAATTCGGCGGCCAACCTGAACCTGAACATGAACGGTTGCGACACCGACGGCCGCACCTTCGGCGACCTGCCGCTGGAGTACCTGTCGAAGAACTCGTACAACTTCGCGCTCCTGTACGACCGTGGTCCGTGGTCGGCGCGCCTGGCCTGGAGCTGGCGCTCGAAGAACCTGATGGGCACCAACAACAACGGCACCCAGGGCGGCGACGGCCTCGATACCAACCCGGCCAGCCCGACCTTCGGCCAGCGCAACGTGGCCTGGGGCCTGCCGATCTGGGCGGACGACTACGGCCAGCTCGACGGCGGCGTGAGCTACAAGTTCAACGAGAACTTCCGCCTGGACTTCCAGGCCCAGAACCTCACGGACTCGAAGTACCGCCAGCTGATGACCCAGCACATCGGCGACAAGGGCCGCGCCTGGTTCGTGACCGGCCCGCGCTACAGCCTGCGCCTGGGCATGTCGTTCTAAGCAGCACCCGATGCGGGCCGCCGGGAGGCGGTCCGCGTATTCACCTCCACACCAACACCAACCGGGACGCGCGCCGGCGGCCGATGCTGCGCGCGGCCCCTGAAGCACTGGGAGACGACGCATGGCACTCACCCTTAACCGGCAGCGTCCGGCATTTTCCTTACCACGATGTGCCGGCGCGTCCAGGGTAGTGTGTGCCGCGGCCGCTCTCGTCTTCTGCGCCGCCGCGGGCGCCGCGCCGCTCGTGACCCTGGACCGCAGCGGCGCCTGGGTGGCGGTCGAGGCCTACGGACCCAATATCCTGCATGTCACGATCGCCGCCGACAAGGCCGAGGCCCTGAAAGGCCCGGGTTACGGCATCCTGGCGAAGAACGCCGACAACAGCGGCTTCCGCCATGTCCCCGGCAAGGACGGCGACCTGTTCACCTCCAGCGGAATGAGCGTGCGCATCAAGCCCGCGCCCGCGCCGCGCGTGCCGAGCCAGGGCGAGAAGTACTTCGCCCCCTCGCTGGCCCCGGTCGGGCTGCAGGTGAGGAACGCCAGGGGCGAACGGATCCTCGACATGCTCGGCTGGGAGATGTCCCCCCAGACCGTCAACGGCGAAAAGACCTGGCAGGTCGGCGCTTCGTTCTTCGCCCCGGCCGACGAGCACTACTACGGCATGGGCCAGAACCAGGAATCGATGTCGGCGCTGTCGCTGCGCGGCCGCATCCTGGACTGCAAGCACTGGTACGACGCTCCCGGCGGAGAGAGCGTATGCGTGCCCTTCATGGTCTCGTCCAAGGGCTACGGCATCGTCTGGGACAATCCCTCGGCGACCCGCTTCACGGCCGCGATCAACGGCCAGACCCGCTTCCAGTCGAACGTCGGCGAACGGGTCAGCTTTTTCGTCATCACCGGCAAGGATGTCCAGGACATCTACGGCAACTACGCGCGCCTGACCGGCAAGACCCCGATTCCGCCCAAGGCCGCCTTCGGCCTGATCCAGTCCAAGGCGCGCTACGAAAGCCAGGACGAGGTCATGCGGGTGGCGAGCACCTACCGCCAGAAGGGCTACCCGCTCGACATCATGGTGGTCGACTGGTTCTACTGGACCCGCATGGGCCAGCTCGACATCGACCCGGCCCAGTTCCCCGACCCGGAAGGCATGAACAAGAAGCTGCACGACATGGGCATGCAGACCATCATCTCGATCTGGCCGCGCTTCGAAACCGCGGGCCGCTACTACAACGAGCTCGACGCCAAGGGCTATATGCTGAAGGACAAGGACGGCAATACCCAGGACGGGCTGCCCTTCCGCTCCGACCGCACGGGCGGCCTGATCGACTCGACCAACCCGGCGGCGCGCAAGTGGTTCTTCGAAAAGGCGCGCGACAATATCCTGGCGCGCGGCTTCGACTATCCGTGGCTGGACGAGACCGAACCGGACCTGGTGCCGACCGGCCTGTTCTACTCGGTGGGTTCGGGCGACCGCTACCACAACCTCTACCCGCTGGTGCACGTCGAAGGCTTCTCCGACCAGATGCGCGCGTGGAAACCGAAGCGCCGCGCGATGGTCCTGGCGCGCGCCGCCTACCTGGGCTCGCAGCGCACCGGCGCGCTGTTCTGGTCCTCGGACATCCATTCGACCTGGGAAGCGCTGGCGCGCCAGGTGCCGACCGCCCTCAACATGACCGCCTCGGGCATCGCCTACTACGGCAGCGACATCGGCGGCTGGCAGCACCTGCCGGCCGTCAGCCACGCCACCAAGGCGCCGCTGCTCGACCCGTCGGATGCGCGCGGCGTGGTCGGCAACTACCACGATTACCCGGAACTCTTCACCCGCTGGTTCCAGTTCGGCACCTTCACCCCGACCCTGCGCCTGCACGGCTCGCGCAAGGAGAACGAGATCTGGTCCTTCGGGAAGCAGGCCGAGACCGTGATGGCGAAGTTCAATGCGCTGCGCTACCAGCTGATTCCCTATATGTACAGCCAGGCGAAGATGACCTACGACACCGGCGCGCCCTTCATGCGCCCGCTGTGGATGGACTTCGGGCACGATGCGAACGTGGCCAATATCGGCACCCAGTACATGTTCGGGCCGGCCTTCCTGGTGGCGCCGGTCACCGAGCAGGGCCAAACGGAGAAGGACGTCTACCTGCCGGCCGGCAGCGACTGGTACGACTTCTGGACCAATGAAAAGCATGCGGGCGGGCGCTGGATCAAGGCGGCGGCCCCGGTCGACCGCATCCCGGTGTTCGTCAAAGCCGGCTCCATCGTGCCGCTGGGCGCGCCGGTCCAGTCGACCGCCGCAAAGCAGGCGATCGCCCAGATCCTGGTCTACCCGGGCAAGGATGCCGAGTTCACCCTGTACGACGACGACGGCCTCTCCTACGACTACGAAAAGGGCAGGAACACGGTGACCAGCCACCTGCGCTGGAACGAGGCCGGCGGCAAGCTCACGGCCAGCGGCGGCGAGGGTGACTTCGCGGCCAATGCGCCGAAGCTCCTCAAGGTGATCGGGCGCTGAGCGGGGCGCCGGGGACAGGACCATGCTGAACCAGACTTTCTCTTCGCTCGATAGCTTCGTCTTCTTCGTCTATTTCGTCGTGGTCGCCGGCTACGGCATCTGGGTCTACCAGCGCAAGCGCAAGTCCAGCGGTTCGGCCTCGCACGACTACTTCCTGGCCGAAGGCTCGCTTACCTGGTGGGCCATCGGCGCCTCGATGATCGCGTCGAACATCTCGGCCGAGCAGTTCATCGGCATGAGCGGTTCCGGCTTCAAGATGGGGATGGCCATCGCCGTCTACGAGCTGATGGCGGCCCTGACCCTGATCCTGGTCGCTGTGTTCTTCATGCCGGTCTACCGCAAGAACCAGATCTACACCATGCCCCAGTTCCTGGAGCAGCGCTACAGCAAGCGGGTCGCGTCCATCATGGCCGTGTTCTGGCTGCTGCTCTACGTGATCGTCAACCTGACCTCGATCCTGTACCTGGGCGCGCTGGCGATCAGCGCCATCGCGGGCCTGAACCTGTGGTTCTGCATGGTCTTCCTGGCGGTCTTCGCCGTCATCATTACCCTCGGCGGCATGAAGGTGATCGGTTTTACGGACGTGATCCAGGTCTTCTTCCTGGTGGCCGGGGGGCTGGTCACGACCTGGCTGGCCCTCGACCTGGTCGCGGCCCAGCAGGGCCAAAGCGGCGTCGGCGCCGGTTTCCGGCTGCTGCTGGACCAGGCCCCCGGCCACTTCGACATGGTGTTCGCGCGCGACAATCCCAACTACATGGACCTGCCGGGCCTGTCGATCCTGATCGGCGGCATGCTGATCGTGAACCTCAACTACTGGGGCTGCAACCAGTACATCATCCAGCGCGCCCTGGGCGCGGACCTGAAGACGGCGCGCAAGGGCATCCTGTTCGCGGCCTTCCTCAAGATGCTGATGCCGGTGATCGTGGTGCTGCCGGGGATCGCGGCCTATGTGCTGCACCAGGGCGGCGCCCTGGGCGCCACCATGGGCGCGGGCGGCGAGCTCAATCCCGACCGCGCCTATCCGGTGCTGCTCTCGCTGCTGCCTTCGGGCCTGAAGGGCGTCGCCTTCGCGGCGCTCACGGCGGCAGTGGTGGCTTCCCTGGCCGGCAAGGCCAACAGCATCGCCACCATCTATACCCTCGACATCCACAAGAAAGCCATCAACCACGAGGTCTCGGAGCAGCGCATGGTCTGGATCGGCCGCGTCACGGTGGTGGTGTCGATGCTGGCCGCAGTGCTGATCGCCCCCTACATGGGCATCGACAAGAAAGGCGGCTTCCAGTACATCCAGGAGTACACGGGCTTCGTCTCGCCCGGCATCCTGGCCATGTTCCTGCTCGGCTTCTTCTGGAAGCCGGCGACCGCGGCCGCGGCCATGTTCGCCACCGTCGGCGGCTTCATCGGCTCCATCATCCTCAAGTTCCTGCCGGAGGTAATGGACTTGTCCTTCCTGGCGCCGGTCGGCTTCGCGGTCCCGAACGCCGCCGGCGTACACGAGATTCCCTTCCTCGACCGCATGGCTATCGATTTCGTCGTGGTGGTGATAGGCATGGTCCTGATCAGCAAGCTGTTCCCGAAACAGCCCGCCGAAGCCCGCCACAGGATAGCCATCGACCGCAGCATGTTCCGCGTCGAGCCGGGCTTCGCCCTCGGCTCCGCCATCATCTGCCTCGGCCTGCTGGCGGTGTACAGCATCTGGTGGTAACGCTATCATGCATCATCACATCATAACGACAACATAGGAGATCCCCCATGACCAAGCCCTTGCAGCCGACCCGCCGGGCCATCGCCCTTGCCGCTGCATTCGCGGTCCAGTTCACCCTGCCCGCCGCCGCGCAGACCGCTCCGGACCAGGCGCAGCAGCGCGCGGCCGAGCTGGTGAAGCAGCTGACCCTGGACGAGAAGATCAGCCTCGTGTTCGGCTACTTCGGCTCCGAATTCCAGGGCAAGCAGCCGCCGAAGGAAGCGCTGGTGCAGTCGGCCGGCTACGTCAAGGGCATCGAGCGCCTCGGCATCACGGCGCAATGGCTGACCGACGCCGGCATCGGCGTGGCGTCCCAGCCCGGCAAGAAGGTCCGCGAGCGCACCAGCCTGCCGGCGGGGATCGCCACGGCGGCCACCTGGAATCCGGAGCTGGCCTTCCAGGGTGCGGCCATGATCGGCAAGGAGGCGCGGCTGTCGGGCTTCAACGTCATGCTGGGCGGCAGCGTCAACCTGGCGCGCGAGCCGCGCAACGGCCGCAACTTCGAATACACGGGCGAGGATCCCCTGCTGGCCGGCGTGATGGCCGGCGCCCAGATCGCGGGCGTGCAGTCGAACCACGTGGTCTCCACCCTCAAGCATTTCGCCTACAACGACCAGGAGACCGGGCGTAACCACCTGAACGTCAGGATCGAGGATGCCGCCGGCCGCATGTCCGACCTGCTGGCCTTCCAGGTCGCGATCGAGCGCGGCAATCCGGGCTCGGTGATGTGCTCCTACAACCGCGTGAACGGCCCCTACGCCTGCGAGCACGACCACCTGCTGAACAAGGTCCTGAAGGGCGACTGGGGCTACAAGGGCTATGTGATGTCCGACTGGGGCGCGACCCACTCCACCATTCCGGCGGCCCTGCACGGCCTCGACCAGCAATCCGGCTACCCCTTCGACAAGTCGCCCTACTTCGACGGCGCGCTCAAGGAGGCGGTCCAGAACGGCCACGTGCCGGAGAGCCGCCTGAACGACATGGCGCAGCGCATCCTGTGGGCGATGGCGGCCAACGGGGTGCTGGACCACCCGGTCAAGGACGAATCCGGAAAAATCGACTACGCCGCGCACGGCAAGATTTCGCAGGCGGACGCGGAAGAAGGCATCGTCCTGCTCAAGAATGAAGGCGTGCTGCCCCTCGCCGGCAGCGCCAGGCGCATCGCCGTCATCGGCGGCCACGCCAACAAGGGCGTGCTGTCGGGCGGCGGCTCGGCCCAGGTCTATCCGCGCGGAGGCCTTGCGGTGCCGAACGAAGGCCCGAAGCAATGGCCGGGACCGATGGCCTTCCTCCCGGGTTCGCCGATGCAGGCGCTGGCCAAGCGCACCAAGGCGAAACTCAGCTGGCATGACGGCAAGGACCCTGCCGCCGCCGCCAGGGCCGCCGCAGGCGCCGACCTGGTGCTGGTTTTCGCCACCCAGTGGACGTCGGAAGGCAAGGACGTGCCCAGCCTGTCCCTGCCGAACAAGCAGGACGCCTTGATCGAGGCGGTGGCCAAGGCCAACCGCAACACGGTGGTCGTGCTGCAAACCGGCGGTCCGGTGACCATGCCCTGGCTGCCGCAGGTAGCGGGCGTGGTCGAAGCCTGGTTCCCCGGCACCAACGGCGGCGAAGCGATCGCCCGCGTCCTGAGCGGCGAAGTCGATGCCTCGGGACGCCTGCCGCAAACCTTCCCGGCCTCCGAGAGCCAGTTGCCACGGCCGAAACTCGACGGCCTCGACCTGCCGAAGGACAGCCGCTTCGATGTCGACTACAACATCGAGGGCGCGGCGGTGGGCTATAAATGGTTCGACCTGAAAGGACACAAGCCGCTGTTCGCCTTCGGCCACGGCCTGTCCTACACCAGCTTCGCCTATTCGAACCTGAAAGCCGCACCGGCGCAGGGATCGATCCGCGTCAGCTTCAGCACCGTCAATACCGGCAATCGCGACGGCAAGGCGGTGCCCCAGGTCTACGTGAGCAAGGCCGGAGGCGGCTGGGAAGCGCCGAAGCGCCTGGGCGGCTGGGACAAGCTGGCCCTGAAGGCCGGCGAGCGCCGCGCCAGCGATGTGCTGATCGATCCGCGCACCCTGGCCGTGTTCGACGCCGCCAGCGGCAAGTGGAAGATCGCCGCCGGCGACTACCAGGTGATCCTGGCCACGGCTGCCGATTCCCCGGTGGCGACGGCGACCGTACGCCTGGCGGCGCGCGAATTCGCCGCCGGCAGCCGCTGATCGCCTATCTTGGAAACCCCACCATCGCTCTCACGGATACGACGCATGCAACTCAAGACTCTCCTCTCCGCGCTGGCGGCGGCCTTGCTGGCCGCGCCCCTGGCGACCGCGCAGGACCGGGCCATCGCCGTCGACGCGCGCGCCGTCCAGGGCCCGCTCGACCAGATGCACAAGCTGGTGATCGGCGCCGGCCGCGCCAACGAAGGCTTGCGCGCCGACTGGCAGGAGCAGCTCGCCGAGATCAAGCGCGACGCCGGCTTCCGCTACATCCGCATGCACGGCCTGCTGACCGACGACATGGGCGTGTACAAGGTCGACGCCCAGGGCAAGGAACAGTACAACTTCCAGTACATCGATGCGCTCTACGACTACCTGCTGAGCATCGGCGTCAAGCCCTTCGTCGAACTCGGCTTCATGCCTTCGGCCATGGCCAGCGGCGAGAAGACCATCTTCTGGTGGAAAGGGAACGTCACCCCGCCGCGCAGCTACGAGAAATGGGAATCGCTTATTCGCAAGCTCACCGAGCACTGGACGGCGCGCTACGGCGCCGAGGAGGTGGCCAGCTGGTATTTCGAGGTCTGGAACGAACCTAACCTGGACGGCTTCTGGGCCGGCACCCAGGACGAGTACTTCAAGCTGTACGCCCATGCCGCGCGCGCGATCAAGAGCGTGAACCCGCGTTACCGGGTCGGCGGCCCGGCGACCGCCGGCGCGGCCTGGATTCCGGAGATGATCGCCTACGCGGACAAGAACAAGGTGCCGCTCGATTTCGTGTCGACCCACTCCTATGGCGTCAACCAGGGCTTCCTCGACGAGTTCGGCACCACCGGCACGGTCCTGAGCAAGGACGAGTGGGCGGTCAGCAAGGACGTACTCAAGAACCGCAAGGAGATCGCGGCATCCAGCATGCCGAAGCTCGAACTGCACTACACCGAGTGGAGTTCCTCGTACACGCCCGCCGACCCGACCCACGACAGCTATCACCAGGCGGCCTATATCCTCGACAAGCTGAAACAGATCGGCCCGGCCGCGCAGTCGATGTCCTACTGGGTCTTCACCGACATCTTCGAGGAAGCCGGCCCGCGCTTCGAGGCCTTCCACGGCGGCTTCGGGCTAATGAATACCCAGGGCATCAAGAAGCCGGCCTATTTCGCCTACCAGTTCCTGAACGAGCTGGGCGGCACGGAGCTGAAGAACGCCGACCGGAAGTCCTTCGCCACCGTCGACGCCAAGGGCAACCTGCGCCTGCTGGCGTGGGACTACACGCATACGCTGCCGGAGAACATCAACAACCAGCAGTACTTCATCAAGGACTTGCCCGCGCGCGCCAAGGGCAAGGTCAGGCTCGACGTCAAGGGCATGCGGCCCGGCGCCTATGCGCTGAGCTTGTCCCAGGTCGGCTACAAGCGGAACGACGCGTTCACGGCCTATATCGGCATGGGCTCGCCGAAACAGCTCACCCGCCAGCAGGTGGCGGCGCTGAAAGCCACTGCCACGGGCAAGCCTTCCGAGCAGCGCCAGGTGCGCGTCGGCGCCGATGGACGCTTCGCGCTCGAGTTGCCGATGCGCGAGAACGATGTCTACCTGCTCAAGCTGACCAGATTGAAGTAATCACAGATTGGGTCGTCCTTCCAGCCCGCGCTTGCGCGGGCCTTTTTTTTACGGCGCTGTCACCATTAGATGTAGAAATTGAACTGCCGGGATCCGTTCCGGTCAAAGCGTCATTGGTCGACATGGACGCGGGGACGGAAATGGAAGACAAACGGTTCACGAAGTGGATGCGGCAACTGCCGCTGCTGACCAAGTGCCAGCGCGAAAGGCTCCTCGAGGCGCTACGCCTGGACCTGGGACTGGATCGGCTCCGCGAAGCGATCGAAGGGGCGGATGGACCGGCGCCCTGCTGTCCGGCCTGCCGGGCCGAGCGCCCTTACCGCCATGGGAGGAACCGCGGCCTGCAGCGCTATCGGTGCCGCGCTTGCGGCAAGACCTTCACGGCCTTGAGCGGCACGCCGCTGTCGCGCCTGCGCCATCGCGGCAAATGGCTCGAGTACGCCGGCCAGCTGCTCGGTGCGCGCAGCGTGCGCTCGGCGGCCGAGGCGGTCGAGGTGCACCGTAATACCAGTTTCCGCTGGCGTCACCGCTTCCTGGAGCTGACCAGGCATGACCGTCCAGGGCGCTTGAGCGGCATTGCCGAAGCCGACGAACTGTTCCTGCTGGAGTCGCAAAAAGGCGCGCGCAAGCTGGACCGGCCGGCGCGCCGGCGTGGCGGCGTGGCCGCGACCCGCGGCATTTCGCATCAGCACGTTTGTGTCCTGGTCGCCCGGGATCGCACCGGAGGCACCCATGACTTCGTCACCGGGCGCGGCGCCGTCACCAAACGGCAGTTACATCGGCATTTGCTGCCCGTGCTCGATCCCGACGTGCTCCTGGTAACGGACGCGCACGCCGCCTACCGTGCCTTCGCGCGCGATGCCGGTCTTTCTCACGAATGTGTGAACCTGCGCGCCGGCGAGCGGGTGCGCGGCGCCGTCCATGTCCAGAACGTGAACGCCTACCACCGCCGCTTCCGGCAATGGCTGGCGCGCTTTCATGGCGTCGCCTCGCTTTACCTGCCGAACTACCTGGGCTGGCAATGGGCGCTGGACGGCGAACGTATCGCGTCCCCGGAGCGCTTACTACGTGCAGCCATGGGCCTCTTCCACACGTAGCGAGAACAGCGCCTTTTTTACCAGCCCATCTTGCGGCGAATGAAGCCGGTCAGCAGTTTGGCATTGGCTTCATGGTGCTGGACGCGCGGGTGTGCGCCATAGCCGGTGAACGGGAAGAACAAGGTGTCGATCCGCTTGTCGCCGTCGGCCTGCATGCCACGCACGGCGGCGCTGACATAGCCCGGCCAGGGCGAACCGGCTTTCGTTGCTTCCATGCTGCCGAGCGCGCAGACGATGTAGGCCTTCGGATAGAGCTGGCGGATGCGCTGCACGAAGGCCCTGTAGGCCGCGACGCGTTGGACATCGTCGGGTTCCGGCTGCAGCTTGTGGTCACGGCCGATCAGCCAGCTGTCGTTCTGCATCAGGTTGATGACGACGACATCCGGCGTCCACTTGCCGAAGTCCCACTTGCTGTCGTTGTCGCCGACCGCGTTCACCTGGTCGTAGAAGTCCGGCATGGTAAATGGGAACCAGCTGATCATGACGCCGATGCCGCTCTGCGAAATGAAGTGGCCCTCGGCGCCGAGTTGGCGCGCCGTGATCGCGGCGTAGGAACGGAAGCTGTTCTTGTCCTTGCCCAGGTGGTCGACGCTGTCATCGGGGGATTCGTTTCCCATGCCGCTCGTGATCGAGTCGCCGTAGAACTCGATCCGGCGCGCGGGCCGGGGCGGCGGCGCGAGCAGGCCGGCCTTGTCGTCCAGCTCCAGGCCCTGGAACACGGAAGCCCCCTCTTCGCCCTCGGTGCGCTTGGTGATCAGGAAGCGATGGGCGCCAGGTTTCAGGCCGTTGGCGATCACATAGGTCTTGCCGCCCTTGTCCGCCTGCAGGATATAGGGACGGGTCAGGTCTCCGTCGAGGAACACGTTGTAGAAGTTCTTGCCGCGCTCGTCGGCCAGCTTGACGGCGAAGGAAGTGCCGGTGAACTGCCCGGCGATCGCCGTGTTCGGGAAGGACAGCACTGGCGCCTTGGGATCGGAAAAATCGATGCGGCCGGTGTACTGGAGCTGCGGATGGTCGGCCGCGATCGTGGACGCCGCAGAGACCGGCGCGGCGGCGAACAGGCCGGCCAGCGCCAGGACCAAGGTGGTGAATGGTGGTTTCATGGGAAGGGACGAAAAAAGCCGGGCGCCGCGAGGCGCCCGGCAAAGGAGAGTCAGAGCTTGATGGTGACCGGCTTGCCGTCGTAGGCCACCGCCTTGTCGGCGGCATCCATGTCGGCTGCGGTGGACACGCCCGGACGGATCACGCGCACCTTGAACTCGCGCTTGAGCGGCATGCCCTTGTACTGGCCGCTGCGTTCGCCGATCGTCACCAGGCCCGCCTTGTCGTCGTAGCTGATCGGGATGCGGCTGGCCTCGCCGCGGGTGTAGGCATTGCTGACGCCGTCATCCTCGTACAGGGTCGCCGAGCCGTTGGCGCCGGCGTAGACGTGGACCACGATCGGGGCGTCCGGTTTCTCGTCCACGTACTGGGTGACAGGGCCGGTGGTCACGACCGAGCCGGCCTTGACGAACAAGGGCATCTGGTCGCGCGGCGCGGCCACCCTGACGGTGGCGCCGCCCTGGTGGCGCTGGCCCGTGTAGAAATCGTACCATTCGGCGCCCGCCGGCAGGTAGACCTGGCGCTCGCGGGCCTTGTAGACGGTCACCGGCGCCACCAGGAAGGACGGGCCGAACATGTACTGGTCCTTGATGTTCCTGGCCTTCTCGTCGTGCGGGAAATCCATCACCAGGCCGCGCATCATGGTGCCCGAGTGGTAGTGGGTGTCGGCCGCCATGGTGTAAATATAGGGCATGAGGCGGTAGCGCAGCTTCAGGAACCAGACCATGTTGTCGCGCATGGCGTCGTCGCCGGCCGCGATGTTGTAGATCTCGCGCTTGACCACCTCGCCGTGCGAGCGGAACAGCGGCGAGAAGGCGCCGAACTGGAACCAGCGATGGTTCAGCTCGCGCCACTCTTCCATGTCTTCCGGATTCGCCCTGGCGGCGCTGGTCGTGCGGTTTTCCTGGGCCGAACCGACGTCGCCGGTCTGGAACCGGGTCTCCTGGGCATAGCCGCCAATGTCGTGGGTCCAGTTCGGAACGCCCGACATCGACATGTTCACGCCGGAGGCGATCTGGTCGTACAGGTTGTTCCAGCGGCCCACGGTGTCGCCGCTCCACACCGCCACGGAATTGCGCTGGATGCCGGCAAAGCCCGAACGCGACAGGATGAACTGGCGGGTGTCCGGCTGGTCGCGGCGCAGGTTGTCGACCATGCCGCCCGAGTGCACCAGGCTGTAGGGATTGAAGGTCACTTCGCCGGCCCCGTAGACGGTCGGTCCGATCAGCTCCTTGAAGTCTTCCAGGCGCGAGTTCGACAGCACGTCGGGCTCGGTATTGTCCATCCACCAGGCGTCGATGCCCAGGTCCACCAGCTTGCTCTTCATCTGGCGGTAGTAGATGTCGCGCGCTTCCTGGGTGTAGGGATCGTAGTGGCTGTTCAGGTAGCCGGGGCCGACCCAGTCCTTGGCGCCGTTCTCGACGTTCCTGGTCCACATATGGCCCTTGGACGCCAGTTCCTTGTAGTTGTCGGTATTGGCGTAGAACTTGCCCCAGATGGAGAACATGATCCGCGCGTTCTGCTTGTGCACGGTGTCGATCATGCCTTTCGGGTCCGGGAAGCGGGCCTTGTCAAAGTCGTGCGAGCCCCAGCCGTTCTCCGGCCAGTAGAACCAGTCCTGGACGATGTTATCCAGCGGCCAGCCGCGCTTGCGGTATTCGCTGACGGTGTCGAGGAGCTGCTGCTGGGTCTCGTAGCGCTGGCGCGACTGCCAGAAGCCGTAGGACCACTTGGGCATCATCGGCTGCTGGCCGGTCAGGTGGCGGTAGCCTGCGATCACCTTGTCCATGTTCTCGGCGCTGATGACGTAGTAGTTGATCGCCTCGGCAATCTCGGACGACATGGTCAGCGAATGGCGCTCGGCCTGCGGCAACGGGTTATTGTGGGTGATCGCGATCATGCCGCCCGACGGCTTCCAGTCGACCTTGATCTTGACCGGCTTGTTCTTCGCGAACTTCACTTCGAAGTTGTGGTACCACGGATTCCAGCCCTGGCGCCATACGTCCATCACCTGCTTGCCGTCCACCGTCAGGGTGGCGTAGTCCGACGAGTACAGCTGCATCTTGTGAACGCCGGGCTTGTCGCTGCTCATGCTGCCTTCCCAGACCACGCGCACGTTCTTCAGGTCCTTGATCGGCGGGAGTTCCTTCGGCCAATGCTCGTCCAGGTCCTTCAGGTACTGGTAGGCGATGTCCTTTTCCTGGCGCGTCAGTGCCAGCTTGCCGTCGATGTAGTAGCGGGCCGTCAGGCCGCCCGGCTTGCCGTCCACGCCGGCCAGCTTGAGGTCGCGCGACATCCACGCATAGGGCGTCGGGTCGCCGAAGCGCGAGATCGCATTGTTATCCCACAGCAGGCCGTAGTTCTTGTCCGAGACGACGAAAGGCACCGAGGCGATCATGTTGTGCTGGGCCAGCAGCACGTCTTCGCCGTTGTAGTTCATCTGGTTGTTCTGGTGCTGGCCCAGGCCGTAGAAGGCGTCGCGGGTGCCGTGGTTGAAGCCCTGCTTGATCGCCACGAAGGGCTTGCCGCCCACGGTAACCGGCTGCATGGCTTCCGACGCCTGGTTCAGGAAGCGCTTGCCGGCGGCGTCGAAGAACTGTACCTGGCCATCCTTCAGCGAGACGGTGGCCGAGATCTGCCCAGCCTTCAGCTGGACCGCCTGCTCGCCCAGCTTGTTGACGGTGAAGCTGCAGCTGCAGGGCTTGGCCACGGTCATCAGGGAAGGCGTCAAGGCCTTGCCCGGCTGGTCGAGCTTCACCACCTGGATGATGTTGTCGCTCATGAGATTGAGGCGCACCAGCCTGGCGCTGCCGCTGTCCGGCTGCACCTCGATCCCGGTGCCGGTCTGCTGGAAACTGCCCGCCAGGGCCTGGTTGCCTGCGGCGAGGAAGAGCACTGCTGCCGCTACCTGGGTCATACGCATTGTCGATCTCCTGTTTTCACTTGACTTATTGTTCATAGGTGCCGAGCCTCACCTTGAGGACGGTCGGCTGGGCCGGCAGGTTCAGTCCGTAGTCGGTCTGGTCGCCGTTCCAGTTGCGCTCCATGACCCATTTGCCGCCGGCGTCGAAGCGCCCTTCTTCCACCCGTGCGTACATCGACGGCTTGCCCTGGTTCGCTCCCGCGCCCGAGATCTTCACGCGCACCTGCTGGCCGACCAGGATGAATTCGTTGTCGCCGACCTGGGCGATGGCGACGCCACCGTTCGGGGTATCGGTGCCGGACTGGTACTCGTTCTTGTCCTTCAGGTACTGGCGCTCGCCGAACTGGAACTCGCGGAAGGAGACTGTCGCCTTCCAGCCCTTCATCTCGACCGTCTGCGCGGCGCGGTCGTCCCCTTCCGCCACGCCATGGGTGCGGCCTTCGAGCGCCCATTGCGCCCACTGGCGCTGCATCGGCGCGAACACCCCGTACACCTTGGCGAAAGGTTCGACCATGCGGCGGTCGGTGAACTTGGAACCGAGCGGGTAGTTGCTGTAGTCGGCGTAGTCGATGCCGAAAGGCGCGATGCCGATCGCCCCCATGCCCAGTGCCTGGTAGACATAGCGCGCGTAGCCGGCGGCGTTGCCCATCTCCGGCACCATGAGCGGATTGTCCGGACGCTGGAACTGACTGAGGATGGCCGTGACCTTGTTCGACTCCGGCATGTAGATGTCCGGGCCGGCGAAATCGATGTGGGGCGCCGCCGCCTTGTAAATATCCAGCACGTCGTAGGTCGGGCCGCCGCTGGCGAAATTCGCCTTCCAGGGTTCCGCCGGTTGCGGGAAGGGATCGCGCAGCGCGTTGTTGACGAACATCGGCAGATCGTACACGGCGCGGCCGGCCCTGGCGATCTCCTCGATGTAGGAGGCGATCGCCCACGAGTGAAAGTACTGGTCGGCGTAGTCGCCGTACACCTCGCGCCACGTGCCTGTCGCGGCGCCCGCCACCGGCGCCTTCTGGCGCGCGAGCACCGCCGCCGGCACCGGCTGCCCGAAGGCCACCTGCGCCCTGGCGCCGTAGTCGCGCGCCACGCCGTAGGTGCCGACCTCGTTCTCCACCTGGACCATCAGCACGGTGCGCTGCCTGGCGTCGATGCGCTTGATGTGTTCCATCAGGGCGACGAAGGCCTTGCGGTCCGCTGCCAGGGTCGCCTCGCCGAAGGGCGAATGCGAATAGCTGGTCTTGCCGTCCTTGTCGATCATGCGCGGGAAGCGCTTGTTGTCGAACTTGACCCACTCCGGCAGATAGCCCGGCCCGGTATTCTTCCAGGTGCCGAACCAGACGATCACGACCCGCATCTTGTTCTCGCGCGCCTGCCTGACCAGGGTGTCGACGAAGCTGAAGTCGAACTTGCCCTCCTGCGGCTCGATCTGCTCCCAGGCGATCGGCATCTCCACCGTATTGGCGCGCGCATCCTTGAGCGCCGCCCAGACCTTGGGCAGCGCGGCCGGGTAATTGCTGGAGTTATGGGCCTGGCCCGCCAGCATCAGGAAGGGCTGGCCATCGACCAGCAGCGCGTGGCGGCCGTCCTTGGCCACGATGCGCGGCAGCTCGCCCGGCGCCGCCAGGGCCAGGCCGCTGGCCGCAAGCGCGAGGCACAGCGGCGCCAGGCGGCGGGAAATCCTGTTCAGGTACATGCAATCGTCTCCTTGTAATGGTTATGGTGCGGCGCCGAACTGTGCTGCGCCCAAGGTCGCCGTCTGCCCGGGCTGCAGGCTGAGCTCGACCGTCCTGGCGCCAAGACGCAGCGTCACGGGCCCGGAACCGGCGAGCGAGCGCAGGCTTGCGCTGAGCAGCCGTCCTTCCGTCCAGGCCATGTCGACCTCGTAGCCACCGCGGGCGCGCAGTCCCCGGACCGAACCGTCCGGCCAGGCCTCGGGCAGCGCTGGCAGCAGGTGGATCTCGCCCGCCTGGGACTGCAGCAGCATTTCCGCGATCGCAGCGGTGGCGCCGAAGTTGCCGTCGATCTGGAACGGCGGGTGCGCATCGAGCATGTTGGCGTAGGTGCCGCCGGCGTTGTTGTGTTCCGATCCGGTGCCGGCCTGCTCCGATGCCCGCGCACCCGGCGTGGACAGCAGGCCGCGCAACATGCGGTAGGCGCGGTCGCCGTCGAGCAGGCGCGCCCAGAACGCCATCTTCCAGGCCATCGACCAGCCGGTGCCGGCGTCGCCGCGCGCTTCCAGCGTGCGGCGCGCCGCTTTCGCCAGCTCGGGAGTGCGGACGGGACTGATCTGGCGGCCGGGATAGAGCGCGAACAGGTGCGACACGTGGCGGTGGGTGTCGTGCGGCGTGTCCAGTACCGGATCCTTCTTCTCTTCCAGCCATTCGAGCAGCTGGCCCCAGCTGCCGACCTTCGGCCCGGCCAGCCGGTCGCGCATGGCGGCCAGGCGGGTGCGCAGCGCGGGGTCCACGCCCAGGATGCCGGCGGCTTCCACAGTGTTGTTAAACAGGTCCCAGACGATCTGCTGGTCGTAGGCGACGCCGTCCTCGACGGGACCGTGCTCCGGCGACCAGCCCTGGGGCGCCACCAGGCGGCCGTCGGGCAGCTCCTTCAGATAGTCCTGCCAGAAGGCGCTGGCCTCCTTCATCATGGGGTAGGCCACTTCGCGCAGGAAGCGCTTGTCCTGGGTGAAGGCATAGTGCTCCCAGAAGTGCTGGGCATACCAGGCGTTGCCCGTCTTGTTCCACAGGTAGCCCATCGCGCCGAAGGGATTCGATTCGGTGCGCAGGGTCCAGCCGCGCACCTTGAACTCCTGCGCCGTGGCGCGCCGCCACACCGGGGCTACGCCCGTGACGAAGCCGAAGAAGGGCTCGGCCAGTTCGCTCAGGTTGGCCACCTCGGCGGGCCAGTAGTTCATCTGGATGTTGATGTTGGTGTGGTAGTCCGCATTCCAGGGCGGCGTCAGGCTGTTGTTCCACAGGCCCTGCAGGTTGGCCGGCAGCGAACCGCGCGAGCTCGAGGCCAGCAGGTAGCGGCCGTACTGGAAATACTGGGCCTCCAGCTCGGGATCGCCACCCTGCTGCGTGTAGGCCAGGATGCGCGCGTCGGTCGGCAGCGCGCGCCGCGCCGCGGGGGTGTCGCCCAGGTCGATGTTCACCCGGCCGGCCAGGCTGCGGAAATCGCGCACATGCTCCGCCTTCAGTTGCGCGACCGGGCGGGCTGCGGCGCCGCTCACCTGTTGCGTCACCCTGGCCAGGGGATCGCCGCCATTGAAGCCGCGCGCGGCATCCAGCACATAGCTGGTGCCCGCGCCCAGCACCAGGGTCACGGCATCGCAGTCGGTGAAGCGGATGCGCTGGCCATCGACGGCGAGCTTCCCGCCTTCGTTGACGACCTGGACCTGGCTCGCGTAGCGCATCCTGTTCGCGCCCTGCGCCGCGCCGGCCAGGCTGCCGGACGCGTAAACACGGCCGTCCGATACGGACAGCCTGGCGCCGTGGCGGTCGGTCAGCTCGACCACGCCGCTGTACTGGCCCTTGCGGTCGGCGCTCAGGCGCAGCACGATCACTTGCGCCGGGTAGCTGGTCCAGGCCTCGCGCTGGAAGCGCACGCCCTCGTGCTCGTAGCTGACGGTATGCACGCCGCGCTCCAGGTCGAGCGAGCGCTGGTAACCGCGCGTCCCTTTCGCATGCCCCGGCAGGTGGACGTACAGGTCGCCGAAGGGCTGGAAAGCGCCCATGGTCTTGTCGTCCCCGGTCCAGAGCGTGATGTCGTTGAACTGGAGGTGTTCGCGGCCGGGCTGGCCGAAGACCATCGCGCCGATGCGGCCGTTGCCGATCGGGAGCGCTTCACGCTCCCAGCCCTGGTCGTTGTCCTGCGCCGGCCGGTCGTAGCGCAGCACCATCCCGGGCGCCGCCCAGGCGGCCGGGCCGCTCGCCAGGGCGGCTGCCAGCAATGCGGTCTTCAGAATCGCCATGCGCATCTCAGTATGCTCCCGGCTTGCCGTAGACGATGCCGCGGCCGGCGGTGCTCATGTACACATGGCCGAAGCGGTTCATGTCGCCCACGATGAAGTGGCCGTCGCCCGGGCCGCCGTACTGGTGGCGGTCGTCGTTGATGCGCTCCCAGCCGGCGCCGCCGTCAAGCGAGCGGTAGATGCCTCGCACGCCCTTGCGCTCGCCCCAGATGTAGACCGCCGGGTAGTTCGCCCCTCGCGCCGCCTTGCCGAAGCCGACCGCGCCGCAGTAGTCGATGCCGTCCAGCTTCGCGAAGCTGCGGCCGCCGTCGAGCGAGCGCACCAGGCCGCCGCTCTTCAGGGCCACCCACAGGTCGCCTTCGCGTCCCGGGGCAAGCCGGATCAGGCGCGAACCGCCGGGCGGCAGGCTGGCGCGGGGCGCGAAGCTGGCGCCGCCGTCGGTGCTGGCCAGCAGTGCGCCGTCGTCGTAGGCGTAGAAGATCTCGGGGCGCAGCGGGTCCGCGACCGGGCGGATCCCCGGTTTGTCCAGGCCCTTGACCGGCGTCCAGGTGGCGCCTGCATCCGCGGAGCGGTAGCTCACCGGCGAGCGCTCCGGATTGTGCAGGATGACGCTGCCGTCGGCCGACAGGGCCGCCTGCCCCTTGGCGCCCATGAGTGCCGCCGTCCGGGTCCAGCGCGCGCCGCCGTCGCCGGTCAACATCATCTGCTTGCCGACGCGGACCATGATCGAAGGACGTGCGGCGGCGGCATCCAGTCCGGTCGTGGTGCCGATTTGCGGTTCGTGGATCCGCCCGTGGCGCGCGGGATCGTCGTGCAGGTAGCCGTCGATGTCGCCGATCGCCGAGACCAGCGGGCCGCCCGGCACGCTCAGGAAGCCGAGCGGCACCGTCTCCTCCATCCCCCGCACCGTGAACACCCATTTCGCGGGCTGCGCCCCGATGTCCGGCGTCCGGAACACGCCGTTGCCCGACGTGACCCAGACCGCGCGCGGGTCCTGCGGATCGAACTCCACCGAACCGGTCCAATGGATGCCATGGCCCTTGAGCCAGGGCACGCCGGCGGCGTCGCGCCTGAACCCGCGCGCGATCACGTCTGTCCACGTGGCCCCGGCATCCTCGCTCAGGTAGATGCGGTCGCCCTTGGCGTCGCCTTGCGGCAGGAAGGTATTGATGGTCGAGACCACGATCCTGCGCGGACGGCCCGGGTCGACGCTCACGCCGGCGAACGGATGGCTGACGCCCTCCGGCGTGACATTCGTCCACGCGCCGCCGGCGATGTGGTACCTCCACACCTGGCCGCGGCGCATCGGCTCGGCGCCGCCGCGGTCCGGATGCGGGCCGGCGCCGTCGGCATAGGTGAGGTACAGGTTGCCGGCGCCGTCGAGCACCGCGCGCTGCGGCATCAGGTCCTGCGGCGCGCCCGCAACCGGCTTGAAATCGACGCCGCCATCGTCGCTGCGGTACAGGTTCGGCCCCACCTTCCCGAAGCGCGATATGGCCACGAACAGGCGCCGCGCGCGGCCGTTCGCCACGCTGCCCGGATCGGGCACGACCACGTTGATGCCAACATCGTTCGGCGTCGTCGTCACCGGCAGGCCGGCGAGGCGGCGCCAGGTCTGGCCGGCATCGCTGCTGAAGAACAGGCCGTCGCGCCGCGAGCCCAGGTAGAGCACATCGCCGTTGCCCGGGTCCACCGCCAGGCGCTCGCCGTTCTGCCGCCCCATGCCGTTGCCGTGAGTCTTGAACTGGCTGGTGACATCGATGGTGGTGAAGCTCTTGCCGTAATCCCGCGAACGCAGGATCGCGGTCCGCCCGCCGTTCAGGTAGCTGATCCCCGCCAGCAGGTAGATGCGGCCGGCATTGCGCGGGTCGATCGCCAGTGCGTCGATGCCGAGGAAGCCGGTCTGGTCTTCCGCCACCCAGTCCATCAGGGGCATCCAGCGCCGCCCGCCGGCATCCCAGCGGTAGGCGCCGCCGACGTCGGTCCGCGCGTAGGTGACGCCAGGCTCGCTGCGGCTCGGCAGCACGGCGGTGACAAAGCCGCCGCCGCCGATCGCCACGCTGTCCCAGGTGTAGCCGGCCTGCACCGGCGCCTGGCTGGCGCCGGTGAGCGCGACCAGGGCAATGCCGATCCCGGCCGCCTGCTTCAAAAGCTTCATGCTTCGGCCTCCGTTCATGTCTTGGTGAATACGCGGAAGCTGTGCGGCGGGATCGTCACCTCGCTCACCGATTCCCCGCTGCCGGAAGCCGGCACCGTCTCGGCCGCCGCCTTGTCCGCCGCCTGCACCTGCTGTTTCACGACCCTCACCTTGACCGGCGTGTCGCGGAAGGACTGGATCACGTAGGCGCCGTTATCGTAGGTGAACAGGCTCACGCCGCTCGGGGCCTCGATGCGGAGCGGGCGGTCCGCCATCAGGTATTTCTTCACGTTGTTCATGACGCCCGGCGGCATGCTGTACAGGTCGCCGATATTGCTGGGGATGGTCAGCACGTACAGCAGCCCTTTCGAATAGCGGTTCATCAAGAGGATCGGGAAGCCGCGTGCGCCCGAGACCCCGCGAATGATCGGCCAGGCATCGTTGGTGTAGTAGTGCAGCTCGGGGAAGATCACGTCGCGCGGCGCCACCTTGGGGTCCTCGCGCAGCGATTCGCCGTTGCCGGCGCCGTAGCCGTTGTAGTAGTCGTTAAGCGCGACCTGGCTACCGGTCGCATGCACCTCCAGCAGGTCCTGGAAGCCGCCGTCCTTGCGCTTCGTGTCCTGGGTCGCCTTGACGAAGCCGGAGGTGACGAACACGGTCTTGCCCGCCTGGAGCTGGCCCTTGATCTTGCCGATGATGCCAGGATCGGCCGCCGCTGCCTCGGTCAGGAGCATGGTGCTGGCGCCGGCCGGGAACTTCGCCGTCATGGCGATCGGGATGCCGACATTGCCCAGGTAGTTATGCAGGAAGTCCTCGCCCGAGGAATGGGGCGGCTTGTAGCTCGGCACGCCCGTGGGTTCGCCCAACTGGCCCAGCACCGCATCGACCTGGCGCAGGGCCGCGCCCGCGGCGAGGCCCCAGCCCGGCGGCGCCTTGGCGTCGGGATGGGCCGCGCGCCACTCGGCGGCGATCTTGTTCCAGTTGAAGCTGGTGTCCTGGTCGGCCCACGGGCGCTCGCCCGCCTCCGCCGCATGGTCCTGGGCCATCGGATGCCAGTTGAACAGGGTGATCTCCGGCGTCTTGGCCAGCAAGGTGTCCCACAGCTGCTCGGCGAAGCGGTCGAGGTAGCGGATCGAGTACGTGTCGACCCAGCCGCCTCCGTTCTTGCCGTCCTTGCGCAGGGTGCTGTAGTAGCGGATCACGCTGTAGGACTCGTATTGCTGCAGCAGCTGGTCGGTGATGACGGGGTCGCGCGTCTCGGTGCCGGCATAGATCCCGTCGAACATCTCGGGCTGCTTTTCCAGGTCGAAGCCCAGGCCCTGGAAGTGCTCATACCAGTTCGGATACTTGACCACCACCTGGACTTTCGGGTTGACCGCCTTGGCCGGCCCGATCACGAGCTCCTGCGAGACCTTGCGCATGGTGTCCAGGCGGTACTGGGTCCAGGAGCGCTTGCCCTTGGCCTTGATGTCGGCGTCCGACTTGGAGGTGTAGAAGAAAAAGTCGTCCAGGATCACCGCGTCGAAGTGGCGCGCCGCCTGCTCCATGGCCTGCTTCGCCATCTTGCGATGCTCCGGCAGCTCGTAGTCGAAGGTCATGAACTGGCCGTTGAAGCCGCCCGCCGCCAGGGTCACGCCGCCGGCGACTTCCACGCCCTTGGCCTGGAACTGGCGCTTGACCGCGTCGATCTCGGCATCGCTCGCGAAATGCAGGTCGCGGTAGGTCTCGATATACACCTTGTCGAATGGGACCTGGCTCATGGCGCGCGCGTACTGGTGCTCGAACACCTTTGGATCGGCCAGCTGCCTGGTGACATTGACCGGGATGTAGATCGCCGTCTTGAAATGCTGGTAGTGCCCGGGTTTCGCTGCCTGGGCGGCGGCGTGCACCGGCTGCGGCATGACCAGGCCGAGGCTTCCCGTGGCGACGGCGGCCAGGGCAGCCGAGATGGCGCCCGCGCCGGCCAGGCGGGTAATCGAGGTGCGCATACGTCTCCTGATTGTCGTTGTTATTGGCTTGCTGCAAACGATGCTAAACCAATTCCAAACTGGCATGCAAGCAAAATGTTCGCGCTAACACAAAAATATCGAGTTCGACGCAGCCTGGATGGCCAATGTCACGTTTCGGAAGCCTTGCCGCTGGATTCTGCACAGCAGGATGGCCGTGGCTTTGCTATGATAGCGCTTGACAGTTTAACGAAAACCACCCATCAGGAGCATGCATGAGCATTCACGGAGAGATGATCATCGGACACCGCGCCGAGCGCGGCACGGCAGGCGAAGTACGCAGTGCGGACCCCTCCCTCGGTACGGCGCTCGAGCCGGGATTCGGCGCCGCCAGCGCGGCACAGATGGCCGCGGCCTGCGAGCTGGCCGAGCAGGCCTTCGACGCCTACCGGGCCGTGGGCCTGGAGCAGCGCGCCCGCTTCCTGGAAGCGATCGCGGACCGGATCATGGACATCGGCCCGCTGCTGATCGAGCGCGCCCACCAGGAGAGCGGCCTGCCCGTGGCCCGCCTCGAGGGCGAACGCGGCCGCACGATGAACCAGCTGCGCCTGTTCGCCAAAGTGGTCCGCGACGGCCACTTCCTGGAAGCGACCCTGGATTCGGCCCTGCCCCAGCGCACCCCGCCGCGCCCGGATCTGCGCATGCGCAAGATCCCGCTCGGTCCGGTGGCCGTATTCGGCGCCAGTAACTTCCCGCTCGCCTTCTCGGTCGCCGGCGGCGATACGGCCTCCGCGCTGGCGGCCGGCTGCCCGGTGGTCGTGAAGGCCCACAACGCCCACCTGGGGACCTCCGAGCTGGTGGCCAAAGCCGTGCAGCGGGCAGCCATCGAGTGCGGCATGCCGGAAGGCGTGTTCTCGATGCTCATCGGCGAAGGCAACCAGATCGGCCAGGACCTGGTCGGCCGTCCGGAGATCCAGGCGGTCGGCTTTACCGGCTCGCGCCAGGGCGGCATGGCCCTGGTCCGCATCGCCAGTGCGCGCCCGGCGCCGATCCCCGTGTATGCCGAAATGAGCAGCATTAATCCGGTCTTCCTGCTCCCCGGCGCGCTCGCGGCGGGCGGCGCCAGGCTGGCCGCGCAGTTCATCGACTCGCTGACCCTGGGCGCCGGCCAGTTCTGCACCAACCCCGGCCTCGTCATCGCCCTGGCCGGCGAGCAGCTCGATGCCTTCCGCGCCGCCACCGTCGGCGCGCTGCAGGCCAGGACCGCCGGCACCATGCTCACCGCCGGCATCCACCAGGCCTATGTCGACGCCATCGGGCGCCGCTCGGGCCTCGACGGCGTCCAGCTGGTGGCGCGCGGCGGCGCCGAAGGCGCGGGCTGCGCGGCCCAGGCGGCGCTCTACCAGTGCGAGGCCCCGACCTTCCTCGCCAATCCGGCGCTGGAAGAAGAAATCTTCGGGCCGACCTCGGTCATCATCGCCTGCCGCGACCACGCCGAGATGCTGGCCGTCGCCCGCCACCTGGAGGGCCAGCTGACGGCGACCGTCCATGCGAGCGACGCCGACCACGCCATCGCCGCCTCCTTGCTGCCGGCACTCGAGCGCAAGGTCGGCCGCATCCTGTTCAACGGCTTCCCGACCGGGGTCGAGGTGGCGCACGCGATGGTGCACGGGGGCCCCTTCCCGGCCACCTCGGACAGCCGCTCGACCTCGGTCGGCGCCACCGCCATCGAGCGATTCCTGCGCCCGGTGTGCTACCAGGACGTACCGGCCGGCCTGCTGCCGGATGCCCTGCGCGACGACAATCCGCTGGGCCTGGCGCGCCTCGTCGATGGGGAACTGCGGGTCGAGTGAACCCGCAGGAAGTATAAAAGCCGGCCCCCAGGCCGGCTTTTTCGTTGGGACGCGGCGGGATCAGCGGCGGCCGCTGCGCGTGACGACATCCATCCACACCGCCAGGGTCAGGATCAGGCCCTTGACGATCATCTGCCAGTAGGTGTCCACGTCCAGCATCGACATGCCGTTGTCCAGGCTGGCCATCACCAGGGCGCCCACCAGTGCGCCGTGCACCGTGCCGGCGCCGCCGCGCATCGAGGTGCCGCCGATGAAGCAGGCCGCGATCACGTCCAGCTCTCCCGACACGCCCGCCGAGGGCGAGCCCGCCGCCAGGCGCGCCGTGTTAATCAGGCCCGCCAGCGCGCACATCAAGCCCATCAGGCCGAAGATCCACAGCTTGACCGCCCTGACGTTGATGCCCGAGAGCCGCGTCGCCTCCATGTTGCTGCCCACCGCGTAGATGCGGCGTCCGAACACGGTCTGCCTGGCGATGTAGCTGAACACGCCCAGCAGCACCAGCAGGATCAGCACCGGCAGCGGAATGCCTTCGTAGCTGTTGAAGGTCGAGATCAGCCCGGCCAGCACCAGGCCGACCACGGCGACCCGGAACACCGAGCGCCACAGCGCGATCACGGGCAGCTGGTGCTTCGCCTGGTTGACGCGCTGGCGCCAGGCCAGCACGCAGGCCAGGGCGAACAGGCCGACGCCGAGGGCGATCCCGAGCGCCGGCGGCAGGTAGGCCTGGCCCAGCTGCTCCATCTCGGGGGAGACCGGCGCCACCGTGGCGCCATCGGTCAGGCCCAGCACCACGCCGCGGTAAGCCAGCATCCCCCCGAGACCGACAATAAAGGAGGGAATCCCCGCGTACGCTGTCAGGAATCCGTTGAGGAAGCCCAGCATCAGGCCCGCGCCGAGCACCACCGCGATCGACAGCGGCAAGGGCAGGCCGTGGGTGACGTCGAGTACGGCCGCCAGCCCGCCCAGCAGGCCCAGGAGCGAGCCGACCGACAGGTCGATCTCGCCGGCGATGATGACGAACACCATGCCGCAGGCGAGGATGCCGGTGATCGACATCTGGCGCATCAGGTTGGACAGGTTGCGCGCGGAAGTGAAGCCGCCGTCGGTCTTCCAGCTGAAGAAAGCCCAGATCAGGGCGATCGCTACCAGCAGGGCCAGGATCTTGTACTGGGTGAAGATCTGCTTGAAGTTGATGCCGGGCGCGGCGTTCACACGCTGGGGCGCCTGGGCGGGGCCTGGAATGGAGTCGATTTTCATATCGTTCTGAAGTGGGTTAAACGGGCGCGGCCTGCGCCGCGGGAGCCGGCTGGCCGAGGGCGGCGGCCAGCACGGTTTCCTGGGTCAGTCCCTGGTTGACGAAATCGCCGCGCAGCTTTCCTTCGCCCATGACGAGCACCCGGTCCGAGACGCCGAGCACTTCGGCCAGCTCGGACGAGACCATGATGATGGAGATGCCCTGCGCGGCCAGCTCCAGCATCAGCTTGTAGATCTCGAACTTGGCGCCGACGTCCACGCCGCGCGTCGGTTCGTCCAGGATCAGCACCTTCGGGCCGGTCAGCAGCATCTTGGCCAGCACCGCTTTCTGCTGGTTGCCGCCGGAGAGCGCGGTGATCGGCAAGGCCGGGCTGGCCGTCTTGAGCGCCAGGCGCCGGATCTGGTCGGCGACCTCGCGCGACTCGAGGTTCTCGTCGACGCGGCTCAGGCGCGAATAGCGCTGCAGCACCGACAGGGTGATGTTCTCGCCGACCGACAGGTCGCGCACGATGCCGTGGTGCTTGCGGTCTTCCGGCACCAGGGCGAAGCCGGCCTGGATCGCCTTGAGGGGCTCGGACGTGTCGACGCGCCGGCCTTCCAGCCAGACTTCGCCCTCGTAGTCGCCCGGGTAGGAACCGAACAGCGCGGTCACCAGCTCGGTACGCCCTGCCCCGACGATCCCGGCGATCCCCAGGATTTCGCCGCGGCGCAGCTGGAAGGAGACATCGTCGACCTTCTTGCGCTGCGGCTGGTCCGGATCCCGGCAGGTGATGTGGCGCGCCTCCATCACGACCTCGCCTACCTCGTGCGGAAGCGACGGGTACAGCTGGTTGAGTTCGCGCCCGCACATCTGGGCGATGATCCGGTCCACGCTCATCTCCGGCATGGGCGTGGTGGCGATGTGCTTGCCGTCGCGGATGACCACGATGGTGTCGCAGATGGCAGCCACTTCCTCCAGCTTGTGCGAGATATACACGCAGGCCACGCCCCTGGCCTTGAGCTCGCGGATAATCTCGAGCAGCACGGCGATCTCGCTGGCGGTCAGCGAGGCCGAGGGCTCGTCCAGGATCAGCAGGCGCGCGTTCTTGTTCAAGGCCTTGCCGATCTCGATCAGCTGCTGGTGGCCGCCGCCGTAATTCTTCACCGGCAGGACCACGTTCACGTCCGGCAGCTTCAGTTCGCGCAGAATCTCCTCGGCGCGCCGGTTCATGGCCGGGTAGTTCAGGCGTCCGCCCGGCAGGGTCGGCTCGTTCCCCAGGAAGATGTTCTCCGCCACCGACAGCTCGGGCACGAGCATCAGCTCCTGGTGGATGATGATGATGCCGGCGTCCTCGGTCTCGCGCACCGAGCGCGCGCGCAGCGGCCGGCCGTCGAACAGGATCTCGCCATCCCAGGTGCCGTACGGGTAGACCGCCGACAGGACCTTCATCAGGGTGGATTTGCCGGCGCCGTTCTCGCCGCACAGGCCGATGCATTCGCCCGGACGGATCGCGAGATCGATCCCGTCGAGGGCGGGCACACCGTCGAATCGCTTCGCGATTCCCTTCATTTCAAGCAGGTAGCCGGACATTCGGGCACTCGGTTCGTTGCGTTGACATTCCAGGCGTGGCGGGACCCTCGGAAGCTGCGCCGCAGTTCCCGCCCTCGCCTTTCCACGCCCGCGAAAAAGCGGGCGATCCGCTTATTTGCCCGCCAGCTGGGACTGGGAGTAGAACCCGTCCTTGACCAGCAGGTCGACGTTCGACTTGTTCAGCAGGACAGGCTTGAGCAACACGGTATCGACCTGCTTGAAGCCGTTCGCCAGCTTGGCGTTGTAGGCCGGCTTTTCGTTGCGCACCAGCTGCACGGCCAGGCGCGCGGCGTTGGAGGCGATTTCCTTGAGCGGCTTGTAGACGGTCATCGACTGGGTGCCCGCGATCACGCGGCGCACGGCGGCCAGGTCGGCGTCCTGGCCCGAGACCGCGACCTTGCCGGCCAGCTTCTGGGCCGACAGCGCCTGGATCGCGCCGCCGGCGGTGGCGTCGTTGGAGGCGACCACGGCGTCGATCTTGTTGCCGTTGGCGGTCAGCGCGTTCTCGACGATGGACATGGCTTCCGACGGGCTCCAGTCCTTGACCCACTGCTGGCCCACCACCTTGATGTCGCCCTTGTCGATCAGGGGCTTGAGCACCTTGAGCTGGCCTTCGCGCAGCATCTTGGCGTTGTTATCGGTCGGCGCGCCGCCCAGCAGGTAGTAGTTGCCCTTCGGCTTGAGCTGGACCAGCGAGCGCGCCTGCAGTTCGCCGACGGTGGTGTTGTCGAAGGAAATGTAGGCGTCGACGTCGGCGTTGAGGATCAGGCGGTCGTAGGACAGCACCTTGATCTTGGCCTTCTTGGCCTCGCGGATGGCGTTGTTCAGGACCGTCGCGTTGTAGGGAACGATCACCAGCACGTCCACGCCGCGCGAGATCAGGTTCTCGATCTGGGCGATCTGGCGCTGCTCGCTGGCGTCCGCCGATTGCACGTACACCTTGGCGCCCAGCTTCTCGGCGGCCTGGGTGAAGTAGTCGCGGTCGCGCGTCCAGCGCTCCAGCCGCAGGTCGTCGATCGAGAAGCCGATTTTCGGGTTCTTGGCGTCCGCATGCGCGGCGCCGGCGGAAAACAGCATCGCGCAGGCGAGGCCGACGGCCGTGATCATCTTGTTCATTTACGTCTCCTGTTTATCTTCGTTATCACTGTGGCAATCCTGCCCTGCCCAGCCTTTGCTATTCTGCTCAAAAAACGGTGTTAACGCTACCGTGGCGGGAATTTATCCTTTAATGGTTATGGCGCGGCATGTCGTGGCCGACGCCCCGGTAAGGCAGGGCCAGCTCCATGCAGGCCCCGGTGTGCAGCTGGCCCACGGTGGCGCGGTAGATCTCCTGCCACGGCGTCTGGTTGGGCGGCACCGGCGGCAGCGCGCCGCGGCGCCGCGCCGACAAGGCCTCTTCAGGCAGCAGCACATCGCAGCGCCCGAGATTCAGATCCACGCGCACGACGTCGCCGGTGCGCAGCAAGGCGAGGTTGCCGCCGGCCGCGCTTTCGGGCGAGGCGTTCAGGATCGACGGGCTGTCCGAGGTGCCGGACTGGCGCCCGTCGCCCAGGGTCGGCAGCGCCGTGATGCCCTGGCGGATCAGGGCGTCCGGCGGCTGCATGTTCACGACTTCCGCCGAACCGGGCCAGCCGACCGGGCCCGACCCGCGGATGACCAGCATGGTGCGTTCGTCGATGCCGAGGGCCGGATCGTTGATGCGGTGGTGGTAGTCGTCGGAACCGTCGAACACCACCACGCGGCATTCGAAGGCGTTCTCGGAACCGGGCGTGGACAGGTAGCGCGCGCGGAAGGCTTCCGAGATCACGCTGGTCTTCATGATGGCGAAGTCGAACAGGTTGCCCTTGAGGACCATGAAACCGGCATTGTGCTTGAGTGGCGCGGCGAAAGGCTTGATCATCTCGCGGTCCGCGCTCTCGCGCCCCGCCAGGTTGGCCCGCATGCTGGCGCCCGTCACGGTGGGACGGTCCGAGCGCAGCAGGCCCGCCTGCTCCAGTTCCCACATCACGGCCGGCACGCCGCCGGCGCGGTGGAAGCGCTCGCCGAGGTAGCGTCCGGCCGGCTGCATGTTAAGCAGGAGCGGCACCTCGTACCCGTAGCGCATCCAGTCTTCCGGCGTGATCTCGACGCCCGCGTGGCGCGCCATGGCCACGATATGCGGCTGGGCGTTGCTGGAGCCGCCGATGGCGGCGTTGACCACGATGGCGTCCAGGAAGGCCTCGCGCGTCAGGATGCTTGATGGCCGCTGGTCCTCATGGGCCATGGCGACGATGCGGCGCCCGGTCTCGTAGGCCATTTGCCCGCGCTCGCGGTAAGGCGCGGGAATCGCGGAGCAGCCCGTCAGCGACATCCCGAGGGCCTCCGCGACCGCATTCATGGTCGAGGCGGTGCCCATGGTGTTGCAGTGGCCCGCCGACGGCGCCGAGGCGGTGGCGATCTGGAGAAACTTGTGCTCGTCGATCTCGCCGGCGGCCAGCAGCCGGCGTCCCTTCCAGATCGCCGCGCCCGAGCCCACCAGTTCGCCCTCGAACCAGCCGTCCAGCATCGGCCCGCCGGACAGCACGATGGCCGGGATGTCGACGGTGGCGGCGGCCATCAGCTGGGCCGGCGTGGTCTTGTCGCAGCCCGTGGTCAGGACCACGGCGTCGATCGGATAGCCGTGCAGTATCTCGACCAGGCCCAGGTAGGCCAGGTTGCGGTCCAGGGCCGCGGTCGGCCGGCGGCAGTTCTCGAAGATGGGGTGCAGCGGGAATTCCATCGGGATGCCGCCGGCGTCGCGGATGCCGTCGCGCACCCGCTTGGCGAGTTCCAGGTGGATGCGGTTGCAGGGCGAAATATCGCTGCCGCTCTGGGCGATGCCGACGATCGGCTTGCCGGAACGGAGTTCCTCCGGCGTGATCCCGTAGTTCATGAAGCGCTCGAGGTAGAGCGCGGTCATGTCGATGCGCTCGGGATTGTCGAACCAGTCCTGGGACCGGAAGCGGCGCTTGGGATGTGATGCGTTCATGGTGTCCTTAATCCTGCAGCCGCAGCGTGTGCTGCGGCAGTCCCGGCGTGTCGGCGCGGAAGGTGAACAGGCTGCCCGCCAGCGGCTGGGCGCGCAGTTCTTCCTGCGCCAGGCCCTTGCGCGCACTGGTGACGTACACCGTGCGCAGATCCTCGCCGCCGAAGGCCAGCTTGGTGATATTCGCGCAGGGGAAGCGCACTTCCCCCAGCCTGGCGCCCTGCGGATCGTAGCGCACGATGCGCCACCCCCCGAAGGTGGCCACCCACAGGCAGCCCTCGGCGTCCACCGCCATCCCGTCCGGATAGCCCGCGCCTTGCAGCTCGGCGAAGATGCGCTTGCGCTCCAGGGCGCCGTCCTCCAGGACGTCGAAGGCGTAGATGCGCCTGGACAGCGTATCGGTGTGGTACAGCGTGCGGCCGTCCGGGCTCAGCGCGGGGCCGTTGGTGATCACATAGCCGTCGTCCATGGCGGCGACCTGCGCGCCGTCGAAGCGGTACAGGACGCCGGTGCGCTGCTCCTCCGCGTCATCCATGGAGCCGAACCACAAGCGGCCCTGGGCGTCCACGTGCCCGTCGTTGAATCGGTTGCCCGGCAGCCCGGCCTCGACGCCGAGCAGCGGCGCGAAGGCGCCGGTTTCCTCGATGAAGAGGTAGAGCCCATCCTCGAGCGAGCAGACCATCGCCCCGTCCTGCGCGGGCACGATGAAGCTCACCTGGCCCGGAGCGTCCCAGCTGCGGCGGCCGCCGCCCTCGGGATCGCAGCGGTGGATGCGGCGGCCCTTGATGTCGACGAACCACACCAGGCCGCGCGAGGCGTCCCACAGCACGCCTTCGCCGAGGATCGCGGCGGCTTCCCACAGGCTGCGTGGCGCGGTGTTCATGCGCCGTACCAGCCCGCGTCGACGAAGTATTCGCGGCCGCTGCAGCGGCGCGCGTTGTTCGAGGCCAGGAACAGCGACAGCGCCGCCACGTCCTGCATCTCGACCCGCTCGCGCAGGCACTGGCCGGCCAGGATGCGGGCTTCCTCCTCCGGCGTGTGCCACAGCGCCTGCTGGCGCGGGGTGCGCACCGCGCCCGGAATCACCGAGTTCACGCGGATCCCATCCTCGCCCAGGTCGCGCGCCAGGCCGCGGGTCAGGCCTTCGATGGCGGCCTTGGCGGTCATGTACAGCGACAGCTGCGAGGACGCCAGGTGCCAGGAAATCGAACCGAAGTTCAGGATCGCGCCGCCCTTGCCGTCCTTGCGCATCATGCGCACCGCGGCCTGGGCGCAGAAGAACTGGTGGCGCAGGTTCACGGCCATGCGGTTCTCCCAGTATTCCGGGGTCACGTCGTCGATCTCGTGGCGGTCGTCGTTGGCGGCGTTATTGAGCAGGACGTCGATGCCGCCCGCCTCGCGTTCGATCTCGGCGAAGCTTGCCGCCAGCGATTCCAGGTCGGTCAGGTCGCAGTGCACGAAGCGCGGCGGGTGGGGGGCGGCGCCCAGCGACTCGGCCAGCGCGCGCGAGGGTTCAAGCGCGATGTCGAGGAACCATACGCGCGCGCCCTGCCCGGCGAAGGCGGTCACCAGCTCGCTGCCGATGCCGGTCCCGCCGCCGGTGATGACGACCCGCTTGCCTGCCAGGTCCGGGTAGGTAGCGTAGACCAGGGGTTCTTGTGGTGTGTGAGGCATTGTGTGCTCGCTAGTCTTGGATGGTTGTGCGCGCTCAGGCGCCATGGCCGGCGGCCAGCAGGCCGCGTTGCGCCAGGTTGCGGTACAGGGCGCGCACGCCGAAGGACCATGGAGTGATCTCATCGCTGCGGCCGACGGTGTTGACCAGGGCGCCGAGCGACGGCGTGGAAATGCTGACGCGGTCGCCCGCGTGATGGGTGAAGCCCCCGCCCGCCGCGTCGCGGTCCTTGATCGGCGAGAACATCGTGCCCAGGAAGAGCATGAAGCCGTCCGGGTACTGGTGGTGCGCGCCGCAGGTCTGGGCCACCAGGTCGAGGGGATCGCGGCTGATCTCGCGCATGCGGCTGCGGCCTTCGAGCTCGAAGCCATCGTCGGCGCCTTCGATCAGCATGCGCACTTCGAGCTGGCGCAGGGTGTCCATCGTGAACCCGTCGTCGAACAGGCGGATGAAGGGGCCGATGGCGCAGGAGCCGTTGTTGTCCTTGGCCTTGCCCAGCAGGAGCGCGCTGCGGCCTTCGATGTCGCGCAGGTTGACGTCGTTGCCGAGCGTGGCGCCGACCACTTCGGCGCGGCTGTTCACGGCCAGCACGATCTCCGGCTCCGGATTGTTCCAGCGCGAGGACGGATGCAGGCCGACCTGCGCTCCGTGGCCGACCGCCGACATCGGCTGCGACTTGGTGAACACTTCCGCATCCGGGCCGATGCCCACTTCCATGTACTGGGACCACAGGCCGCGCGCCGTGAGCTCGGCCTTGAGGCGCATGGCGGCCTCCGATCCCGGCGCGATCTCGGACAGGTCGGCGCCGATCGTGTCGTTCAGCTGCCCGCGCAGCGCGCTGGCGCGCACCGGATCGCCCTTGGCCTGCTCCTCGATGACGCGCTCCAGCAGGCTCACCGCGAAGGTCACGCCGCAGGCCTTGATGGCCTGCAGGTCGCAAGGGGCCAGCAGGCGCAGGCCGCCCGGCCCCGCCTCGCCGCGCAGCGCCGCGTCGAGCAGCGCTTGCGCCGCGCCGAGGTCTTCGCCTTGCGCCTCGCGCACGAAAGCGGACAGGCTCGCGGCATCCTGCTCGAACAGGTCGGCGACCGTGGCGGCGTGGCGGGTGATGTCGACCAGGCGTCCGCCGCGCACCGCGACCACGGCCGGGCCGTCGACCGGCGCCGGGCGCCACACGCGGCCGACCAGGAGCGCGCGCTCGGCGTCCTCGGGCAGGAGATTGGCTTGAAAAGCAGTCATGGAGTGTCTCGTAATGGTTGGCCGGGGGGGGGGAGACCATCGATGCCGCAAACAGCCCGGGCGGATGCCTGCCCTTGCGCTGCATGGATGTCTCCTCCGTTTTTATTCCGTGGCCGCGGCTTTCACAACATTCGCATAACAGAAATGTTACCGCAACCATTTCAGTCTAAACGTCGGGAGCCGCGATTGTCAATCGATTATTGAGCACATGTGTGACGAATGCGTCCTGCGGCGATCCAGAGGGGCGTCAGGGGCGATAGGGGCGTCGCGATTGGGCGGAAAACAGGGCCGCGTGCGGAAGCCGCTCCGCACGCCGGGCCTGGAAGCGCTCAGCTGGCGTAGCTGCGCTTGCTGGCGGTGTGCGGCAGGCGCGCGGGCGGGCGGATGCGCGGCGCGGCGTCGGACTGGCGGCGCACCAGTTTGGAATCCATGGTGATCTGCTCCGGCTCCGCCTCCTCCCCTTCGCGCAGCGCACGCACGCGCCGCACCAGCGACAGCACGGCTTCGCGCGCCATCTCGGCGATCGGCTGGCGCACGGTGGTCAGCTCCGGCCAGATGGTGGTGGCCAGCGCGGTATCGTCGAAGCCGGTCACGGTGAGGTCTCCCGGCACGTCCAGGCCCAGGCGGTGGGCCACGGCGACGGTGGCCGCGGCCATGTCGTCGTTGCTGGCGAAGATCGCGGTGGGACGCTCCGGCAGCGACAGCAGCAGCTCGGCCGCGTCCAGGCCCGAGCGGTAAGTGAACATGCCTGGCACCACCAGTTCGTCGCCGGCGTCCGCGCCCTTCTCGGCGATCGCCGCGCGGTAGCCCGCCAGGCGGCGCGCACTGGCGGTCTGGTTCGGATGGCCCATGACGAAGCCGATGCGCTGGTGTCCCAGCGCGATCAGGTGATGGGTCATGCGGTAGGCGGCGTCGTAGTCGTCGATGCTGACCGCGCCCACCTGCGCATCCGGCAGGCCGCAAGCCACGACCACGGCCGGGATGCCGGCATCGTTGATGCAGCGCAGGACCGAACCGCTGTCGCACAGCGGCGGCGGCAGGATGATGCCGTCCAGGCCGTTCTCGATCAGGCGCTGGGTCTGCTCCGCCTCCTGGGCGCCGGCCTCGCATTTCTCGACAAACAGCTGCACGTTGTTCAGGCCCGACTGGGTCAGCAGGCCGACCAGGAATTCGCTCAGGTAGGCCGCGCTCGGGTTGCTGTACAAGAAGCCGACGCGAATCGGCTTGGACCCCGCCAGGTTGCGCGCCTCCTGGTTCGGGGTGTAGTTGAGCGCGGCGACGGCCTCGGCGACCTTGCGCCGCGTGCTCTCGCGCACCAGCCCCTTGCCGTTCATGACACGCGACACCGTCATCGCAGACACGCCGGCCAGCTTGGCAACATCGACCATGGTCGGTTTGCCGCCTTCCATTGCTTCGCGGATGGCTTCTAGTTTGGATTTGGTCATGCTGGCACGTCCTGTTCTTGATGTTTGCGTTATGTTAGCACAGTTGGGCAAGTGCGAAGCCGGTGTCGCTGGCCCCTCCGCTGGTGCTTGAGAAATCGGTTTCTTTGGCCGGTAGGTTTGCGCTAACATAGGAAATCCGGCCCAGTCCGGGCCGCGAGATCATGCGCAATGGGTGGAAATAACAGGCGGCTGCAAGGTTCGTGAAAGAATTTTCAACGAAAATCAGTGCATCCACCCGTATTGATGTTGTATCCAGTTGACGGAAAGTGCTCGAGCTTGCGCTAGACTGTTGCAAGTTCATAAAGGCCATGACACGAAAGCGCCCGCCGTGCCCACTCAGCCCTGCATGACATATACCGCATGAACACTGCCCCGTTCGCTTTCGGTCCATTCGAGCTGCATCCGCTGCGCCGGACGCTGCTGAGGAATGGCGAGCCGGTCCAGATCGGCAGCCGGGCGTTCGACGTACTGACCCTCCTGCTCGAGCGGGCCGGAGCGGTCGTGGGCAAGGAAGAGCTGATGGCGCGCGCCTGGCCGCGCACCTGCGTCGAAGAATCCAACCTGCGGGTCCACATCAGCGCCCTGCGCAAGCTGCTGGAAAAAGGCAGCGACGGCCTGCGCTACATCGACAACGTGGCCGGGCGCGGCTACAGCTTCGTCGGCCCCGTGTCGGCGCGCGCCGCCACTGCGGTAGCCGTTCCGCGCAGCGCCCCGCCGTCAACCCCTCCCCGCCTCGGACTGCGCCTGGGCCTGGGCACGGGCCTCAATGCGCCCCTGTTCGGCCGCGAGGACGCGCTTGCCGCGGTGTGCGCCGGCCTGGCGGAATCCCGCCTCCTGAGCATCGTCGGCCCCGGCGGCGCCGGCAAGACGGCCCTCGCCCTCGCCTGCGCCCGCCAGGTGGCCCAGCAATTCCCGGACGGCGTCTGCATGCTGGAACTGGGGGTTGTGGACCATCCCGCGCTGCTGACCGACGCCCTTGCCGCCGAGCTGGAGCTGCCCTCACACGCCCCTTACGACGCCATCCTGGCCCAGTTGCGCGGGCGCCGGCTGCTGCTGATTCTCGACAGCTGCGAACACCTGGGCGAGGCCCCGGCGCGCCTGGCCGAGGGCCTGTGCGCGGCCGCGCCGGGCCTGAAGGTGCTCGCGACCAGCCGCGAAGCGCTGGGCCTGGCCGGCGAACGCGTGCATACCCTGGGGCCGCTCGCCTTGCCCGCGGAGGCGCCGGCCGATCCGGACGCGCTCACGGCCCATGCTGCGCTGGCGCTGTTCGTGCATTGCGCCGCGGGGGCGCTCGACGCTTCCCGCCTCGGCGCCGAGGACCTCCAGCTGATCGCGGAGATCTGCCGGCGCCTGGACGGCTTGCCCCTGGCGATCGAACTGGCGGCCGCGCGGGTGCCGGTGCTCGGCCTGCACGGCGTCGCCTCCGGACTTGGCGATTCGCTTGCCATGCTGTCGCGCAGCCGACCCGGCGGCGTGGCGCGCCACCAGTCCATGCGCGACCTGCTGGACTGGAGCTACGCGCGGCTGTCCCCGGCGGAGCAGCGGCTGCTGCGCTGCCTGTCCGCCTGGCGCGGCGGCTTCACGCCCGACTGCGCCCGCGCCCTGTGCCTGGACGACGGCGCCGGCTTCGAGCCGGCCGCCCTGTACAACCTGGCCGCCCGTTCCCTGCTGGTGTGCGACTACGACGGCGCCGGCGTCAGCTACCGGATGCTGGCGACCACGCGCCTGTACGCCGCCGAGCGCCTGGCGCGCGAAGGCGAGCCGGCCCTGGTGGCGCGCGCCCATGCCGCGCGCTGCCTGGACCTGATGCTCGAAGCCCGTAGCGCGCGCGGGCAGCTGGACGGGACCCACTGGCTGGCGCGCTATGGCGGCCGCCTTGCCGACATCCGGGCCGCGCTCGACTGGTGTTTCGGACCGGGCGGCGACGCGGCGCTCGGCGTACGCCTGGCTGCGGCGGCCACGCTGCTGTGGAGCGAACTGTCGCTGATGGACGAGCAGCGGGTCCAGATCCTGCGCGCCCTGCCGCACGCGGGCGATGCCGCCGCCGAAATGGCCCTGCAAGCCAGCCTGGGCGGTGTCCTGGTGCACCTCGACAGCCCGTCGGAACAGGTGGCGGCCGCGTTTACCCGCGCCTACGAACTGGCGCACGGCCTGGGCGACAGCGCCCAGCTGGCGCGCAGTTTCAGCGGCTTGTGCGTCAACCATCTGCTGCAAGGGCAATACCCGGAGGCAATGGCGCTGGGCCATGCCTTCGCGCCCTACCGCAAGCGCGGGCACGACCGCGGCGCCCACGACATCCACGACCGCATGATGGCGGCCACCCTGCACTTCAATGGCGAACAGCGCCAGGCGCGCTTCCACGCCGAGCGCGTGTACCGGCTGTCGCGCGGCCAGGGCGAAGCCCGGCGCGGCCCCACCGGTACCGCGATCCACTACGACCGCCTGGCCGCGTCCAGCGCGGTGCTGGCGCGCATCCGCTGGCTTGCGGGCCACGCCGAGGAAGCGGCCGCGCTGGCGACGGGCGCCGTCGAACGCGCCCAGGAGATCGAGCATCCTGCATCGACCTGCCTGTCCCTGGCCCTGTCGGCGATTCCAATTGCTTTCTGGAATGGCGACAAGCACGCCGCCGCGTATTTCACGGGCCTGCTCTGTGAGCGCTCGCAAGTGCACGGCCTGAAACACTGGCAGTCGTGGGCCGCCCAGTTCCGCGCGCTGAGCGAGGGCAGTTGCCCCAGCGGCGCCGGCGCCCTGCTGCCCGGACCGCAGGCCGAGACCATCTTCACCATCCTGCCCGGCCTGGCCGGGCCAAACGACTTTGCCGGCGTCGGACAGGGCCTGGCCGGCTGGTGCGCCGCCGAGCTGACCCGCCAGAAGGCGGTCTGGATGCGGACCGCCGGACGGCCGCCGGCCCAGGCCGACGGCGTGCTGCTGCAGGCGGCGGCCATCGCCGAGTCGCAGGGCGCGCTCGCCTGGCTGCTGCGCGTGGCCCTGACCCGCGCCCAATGGTCGCTGGGCACGCCGCGCGCCGCCGAGGCGCTGGGCCAGCTGGCGGCGATCCTGCGCCGCTTCCCGCAGGGCTTCCCCAGCCGCGACCAGCGCGACGGCCAGTCCTTGCTGGACGGCCTTGGCGGGGGCGAGTTCCTGTTCCAGCCGGACCCGCGCGGCCCGAGGCGCGTCCACGGCCGAGGCCATGCAACAACACCGGCCGCGGCGGCCAGGGACGCACTGCTTCCCCGGGAATGACGGCGGGCGGCGATCTGGCTATAATTTCGGCCTTCGCCCCACAGGAATTCCCATGTCCCTCCTCGACCACCAGCTCGAACTGCTCTCGCCCGCCAAGACCGCCGAGATCGGCCGCGAAGCGATCCTCCATGGCGCCGACGCCGTCTACATCGGCGGACCGGCCTTTGGCGCCCGCCACAACGCCAGCAATCCGCTCGAGGACATCGCGGCCCTGGTCGAGTTCGCGCACCGCTACCGCTCGCGCATCTTCGTGACCATGAACACCATCATGCACGACGCCGAGCTGGAGCTGGCGCGCAAGCAGATCTGGCAGCTGTACGAAGCCGGCGTGGACGCGCTGATCATCCAGGACATGGGCCTGCTGGAGCTCGACCTGCCGCCGATCCAGCTGCACGCCAGCACCCAGTGCGACATCCGTACCGCCGAGAAGGCGAAATTCCTGGGCGACGTCGGCTTTTCCCAGCTGGTGCTGGCGCGCGAACTGAGCGTCGAGCAGATCCGCAAGATCAAGGCCCAGGTCGACACCCCGCTGGAATACTTCGTGCACGGCGCGCTGTGCGTGGCGTTCTCCGGCCAGTGCTACATCTCGCACGCCGACACCGGCCGCAGCGCCAACCGCGGCGACTGCTCGCAGGCCTGCCGCCTGCCCTACACCCTGACCGACGGCCAGGGCCGCGTCGTCGCCTACGACAAGCACCTGCTGTCGATGAAGGACAACGACCAGAGCGCCAACCTGGAAGCCCTGGTCGACGCCGGCATCCGTTCCTTCAAGATCGAGGGCCGCTACAAGGACATGGGCTATGTGAAGAACATCACCGCCCACTACCGCGTCCTGCTCGACGAGCTGCTCGAGCGCCGTCCCGAATTCGCGCGCGCCTCGAGCGGCCGCACCCAGGTCATGTTCACCCCGGACGTGGACAAGAACTTCCACCGCGGCCACACCGACTATTTCGCCCAGGGACGCCAGGACGATATCGGCGCCTTCGATTCGCCCAAGTACGTGGGCGTGGAGCTGGGCACCGTCACCCGCCTGGCGGGCGACCATTTCGACCTGCACACCCTGGCGCCGATGGCCAACGGCGACGGCCTGAACTACATGAACAAGCGCAGCACGGTCGGCATCCAGGCCAACCGCGCGGAAAAGCTGGGCGAGGACGAGGAAGGCCAGCGCTGGCGCGTGTTCCCGAACGAGGCGATGGCGACCCTGCCGGGCCTGAAGGTGGGCACCGTTATCCACCGCAACCGCGACCACCAGTGGGAAGCGACGCTCAACAAGAAGTCGTCGGAGCGCAAGGTGCGCGTCGACCTGAGCCTGTCCGAAACGCCGGAGGGCCTGCGCCTGGCCGTCGTCGACGAGGACGGCATTGCCAGCGAAGCCGTGGCGGCGCTCACCCTGCAGCCGGCCCAGCAGGCGGCCCAGGCCGAGGCCGGCCTGCGTACCAGCCTGGCCAAGCTCGGCAATACCATGTTCGAAGCCGGCCAGGTGGAGCTGGCGCTGAGCCAGCCCTGGTTCGTCCCGTCCAGCGCCATCAACGCCCTGCGCCGCGACGCTGTCGCCGCGCACGAGGCGGCGCGCCTGGCGTCCTGGGACCGTCCGCCGCGCAAGGCGCCGGCCGAGCCGCGCGCCGTGTACCCGGAAACCCAGCTGAGCTACCTGGCCAACGTCTACAACGACAAGGCGCGCGCCTTCTACCACAAGCACGGCGTGCAGCTGATCGACGCGGCCTATGAGGCGCACGAGGAGCCGGGCGAGGTGTCGCTGATGATCACCAAGCATTGCCTGCGCTTCTCCTTCAACCTGTGCCCGAAGCAGGCCAAGGGCGTGCAAGGCGTACAGGGCCAGGTGAAGGCGGAGCCGATGACCCTGGTCAGCGGCGGCGAGCGCTACACGCTGCGCTTCGACTGCAAGCCTTGCGAGATGCACGTGGTCGGCGCGATGAAGCCGGGCATCCTGAACTCGCCGCCGCCGTCGGCGGTGCCGTACAGCCCGCTGGTCTTCCACCGCCAGCGTCCGCGCGCCTGATCCAGGCGCAGGTGGGCGGCCTGGCCGCCCACGCCAGGCGCGTTCAGCCTGGGATCTTCAAGCCCTTCACCACCGCGGGGCGCGCGCGGAAGCGTTCCAGCGCCGCATTTACATGCGGGAAGTCCTTGAACCCGACCAGCTCTCCCGCGTCGTAGAAACCGACCAGGTTGTTCACCCAGGGGAAGGTGGCGATGTCCGCGATCGTGTATTCATCCCCCGCGATCCATGCGTGCCGCGCCAGCTGCGACTCGAGGACGCCCAGCAGGCGCTTCGATTCGTTGACGTAGCGCTCACGCGGCCGCTTGTCCTCGTATTCTTTCCCCGCAAACTTGTGGAAGAAGCCGATCTGGCCGAACATCGGCCCCACGCCGCCCATCTGGAACATGACCCACTGGATCACCTGGTAGCGCGCGGCCGGGTCGGCAGGCAGGAATTTGCCGGTCTTCTCGGCGAGGTAGATCAGGATCGCGCCCGATTCGAACAGCGGCAGCGGCTTGCCGCCCGGCCCGTTTGGGTCGATGATGGCCGGAATCTTGTTGTTCGGATTCAGGGACAGGAAGGCCGGAGAGAGCTGGTCGTTGGTCTCGAAGCTGACCTTGTGCGGCTCGTAGGGCAGCCCGGTTTCCTCCAGCATGATCGAGACCTTGACGCCGTTGGGCGTGGGCAGCGAGTACAACTGCAGGCGCTCGGGGTGCTGGGCCGGCCATTTGGCGGCGATGGGGAAGGCAGACAGATCGGTCATGGCAGTCGCGCATCGAAGTGCTTGAGTGGATGAGATAGCGACAATACCAAACTTCGCCCCGCCTTGCCGGCGGGGCCCCGTTTTCCTTGCGGCCGTTCAGCCGAACAGCTTGATGGCCGTCCTGGCGATCAATTCGCCCTGGTGGCGCGCGCCGCCGAGGTCGATCTCGCTGGGCTGGCGCTCGCCCTTCCCGCCGGCGATGGTGGTGGCGCCGTAGGGGCTGCCGCCGACAATCTCGTCAAGCGACATCTGGCCCTGGTAGCTGTACGGCAGGCCGACGATGGTCATGCCGAAATGCAGCAGGTTGGTGATGATCGAGAACAGGGTCGCCTCCTGGCCGCCGTGCTGGGTGGCGGTCGAGGTGAAGGCACCGCCCACCTTGCCGTTGAGCGCGCCGCGCGCCCACAGGCTGCCGGTCTGGTCGAGGAAGGCGGCCATCTGGCCCACCATGCGGCCGTAGCGGGTCGGCGCGCCGATGATGATGGCATCGTAGTGCTCCAGTTCCTCCACCTTGGCGATGGGCGCCGCCTGCTGCAGCTTGAAGTGGGCCTTGGTGGCGATCTCTTCGGGAACCGTCTCCGGGACCCGCTTGACGTCGACCGTGGCGCCGCCCGCGCGCGCGCCTTCGGCGACCGCATTGGCCATGGTTTCGATATGCCCGTAGGTCGAGTAATACAGTACCAGTACCTTTGCCATTGTCCTGCCTCCGTGTGATGGGTAAGTCGGCTGAATGCGCTCACTAGCATAAGGCCAATGTTGAGCACATGACAGCACGTTTGCCCGGGAAGGCGGGCGAGCCACCCAAAGGAGGGAGGGCCTGCCGCTAGCGGAACGTCGGACGGAAGGGCACGCCGGGCGCCGTGCACTGCGCGACCGGCTGTGGCTTGTGATCGTCATCCTTGCGGATATAGCACTCGTCGAAGACCGAGCAATAGCAGGCCGAGTAGCTGATGTTGTTCATTTCCCGGTGCAGGGCCGCGAACATGGGATTCGGCGCCGCCGGCTCGCTCCAGCTGAACATGACCAGGGAGCTGCCGGGACGGATCAGCGAACTCGCGACCCCGCCGCGCGAATTCATGCCCGAAAAGTCCCCGGGTTTGGCGTCGCAGCACGCCGCGCCGAGCTCGCGCAGGTCGGCGACCGGTTTGCCTTTGTAGGACAGCTGCACCCACTCGATCCGCGCGGGCCCGACCCCGTTGTTGACCATCTCATACTCGACCTTGGCGCGCTTGATGCCGCCGCCTTCCCCCAGGGCGTGGGTGGAGCGCATCAGGTCGAGGTAGGGGTAGCTGTTGGCCGCCACCAGCTTTTCCATCGAATGCGCGGAATGCAGGCCAAGCCACAGGGAGACGAGGGACACAATGGCCGCCGCGATGGCAAGCGTCACGTCGAGCCAGCGCAAGCCGGTTCCGTGCGGATGGTGGTGATGGTGGCTTTCGTGTTCCAAGGCGGCTCCTCGCGCGTTTCGAAAACGCGAGAGTATAACGAGGAGTTGCTTGATTAACACTTTCCCGGCGCAGATTATGCGCGCCGGGTGAGCGCCTTCAGATCCAGTAGATCAGCGCGGCCAGGCCGACGATCAGCGCGATGCGGGTCAGGTTGTAGGCCGTCTTGTTCCAGGCCTTGAAGCGGCGGCGGTACTGGCCGGCATAGAAAGAAATGCGGAACAGCTTGCTGACCAGGCCGACCTGGTCGCCGGTCTCGTTGGGCGAGGCGGCGGCCGTCATCAGGGTACGGCCGAGCCAGCGGTTGACGGCCTGCATCCAGCGGAAACGCATCGGGCGCTCGACGTCGCAGAACAGGATCACGCGGTCGCTCTCGCTGCCGTTGATGGCCCAGTGGATGAAGGTCTCGTCGAAAACGACGCCCTGGCCGTCGCGCCAGCTGTGGCGTTCGCCGTCGACGTCGATGAAGCAGCGGTCGTCGTTCGGCGTGGCGAGGCCCAGGTGGTAGCGCATCGAGCCGGCGTAGGGATCGCGGTGCGGGTTCAGCTTGCCGCCCGGCGGCAGCTCGGCGAACATCGCGGCCTTGACCGAGGGGATCGATTGCAGCAAGGCATAGGTTTGCGGACACAGGCGCTCGGCCGACGGGTGGCTGGCGTCATACCACTTCAGGTAGAAGCGCTTCCATCCGTTCTTGAAAAAGGAATTGAAGCCGGCGTCGTCGTTCTGCTCGGCGGCCTTGATCTTTTTAAGTGCGAGCAGGTTCTCCGCTTCGGCGCGGATGACCTGCCAGTTGTCCTGCAGGCGCTGCAGCTCGGGGAATTCGCTCAGGGGAATGTAGGGCGTGGCCGGCACCCGCGAGAACTTGTGCATGAAGATGTTGATCGGCGCCATGAACGACGAATGGTCGAACAACTGGCGGCGGAAAGGCAGGCGAACCCGTCCGCGGAAGTGGATGTGCAGGATCGAGAGGAAATAAAAACCAACCACTGCCCACTTCATCACGTCCTCCATCTCAGCCGGATTGCGGCTGGCTTGCTTGATCAAGGACGCAGGATACCATAACGGCTAGCTGACCGTGCAGGCCAGGCCGTGTCTCAGAGGCAACATACCACGCCGGAATCCGGGGCATGCACGGGCTCCGGCGTGCTGTCTTGGCCCGGCGTGCCGGGCGCGGAAGGCTATACGCCGCTTAGTGCAGCACGGACGTCATCGCATAGCCCTTTTCGGCGATCTGGCCGCTCAGGTTATCGATGTCGAAGTCCGGCAACTGGCTGGCGCCATCATCGACCTCGAAGGCGCGGGTCTCGATCTCCCAGTCGGTGTTGGTGGCTTCTTCAGGAATATTCTTGGCTTCGGGTACTGCCAGGTACGAGTACTTGCCGTCTCGTTCTGCTCTGCGGTAAATATCCAGGCGCATAGTGTTGTCCTCTTGAAAAAACCCGCTTTCCGGATGAAAGCGGGCGGTTCCACAGTAGAAGATCGCAGCCCGGCCGTCTGTTAATTGGCCCACACTCAGCCGAGCGGCTGATCAGCGCCCCGGCGAATAGCCGAGCACACGGGCCGGCAGCAGCACGATGGCGCGCAGCAGCTGGAACACGGCCTCCACGCCGATGCCGAGCAGGCGGAACGGCAGCAGCAGGAGCCAGACGAGCGGATACAGCACCAGCGCCAGCAGCGCGATCGGCCAGCACAGGAACAGCAGGACCAGCCACAGCAGGAAACTCAGCATTGTTCGCTCCATGTCGAAGGGGGACGGCATGGCTAGCGTATGTGCATACGCGCCTGGGTGCTACTTGCTTGCGATGGAGGGTCGAAAAGGCGGGGTGAGCGGGGGAAATGCGGGGATAACTGGAGCTATGGCTGTTGCTGGTTTGCTAAAACCTGGATCCCCGCCTTCGCGGGGGCCCAAGTTCGTTGCATGCCCGCGCCGCTCCCTGCAACGTGCGGCATGCAAACCGTCAATCAGGCAAACTCCGCCACCCGCTCCACCACCTCGCGATTGACCACCTGCGTCTCGATCGACGCCTGCAGCGACGGAATCGACCCGCCCGCACGGTAATGGAAGCTCACCCGCAGCAAATCACCCGCCTCGACGGCCATCGGCCTGGCCAGCGGCAAGGTCATGTAGTGGTTCAGCCAGTCGATCGTGGTCGACTGCTCCTGCACGACCGCCAGCACGTTCTTGGTAATGAAGCGCATCGCATTCAGCGTCCCGGCCTTCTCGATCAGCACCGAGCCCTCGAAGCCGATGTGGGTATCGATCGGCGCCTGGAAGTCCATGATGCTGTACACGGCCGGCTGGCCCAGCTCCACGGTGCCTGGATACACCACGCCGGTCTCCTGGAACTGGACGATCGGCGCGTAAAAGCCTTCGAAGTCGTATTCCTGCTGGATCGGCTGGGCCGCCATGATCACCGCCTCCGGCAGGAACAGCGGCAGCGGGCCGCCGAACTTGGCCAGGTAGCGGCGCTTGAAGGATTCGATCACCTCGACCTGCTTCTCGCGCAGCATGCCCACGTGGATCATTTCGCAGATCACGACGTCCACCGGTTCCGGCGGCAGGTAGTCGAAGGCGTCCGCGTGGACCACCTCGACCTTGTGTCCGTCCGGGTTCATCGCCAGGAACTTGCGCGCCTCGCGCACCATGTCCGGGTTGTACTCGACGCAGTAGACCTTGCTGGCCTGGCGGGCCGCGAAGAAGGACAGCACGCCGGTGCCGCCGCCCAGTTCCAGGACGCGCGCGCCCGGGAACACCGCGTAATGGATGGCGGCCTTGAAGCTGTGCATCCGGTTCTGGTCCATCAACATGTTGTGATGGTAGTGCACGGGGATGAACTGCCCCAGGTAGCAGCTTTCGATTTCGCGTTCGTTCAGCATGATGTTCCCGATTGTCTTGATGTCCGGAGGTGGACCGTAAGCACATTATGGACAAGCAGGCATGCCGATGAAGGGCCGAGCTGGAGGGTCTTTTGCCCCTAGTTCTCAGCGGAAATGTAAAACGCTCAAGGCTTGCTGCCCGAAATCGCTTGCGCCAGGTCCGCGTGCCCTGCCCGCTCGGCGATCCGGGCGGCCGTCAGGCCTTCGGTGTTTTTGAGGCCGGCTTTCGCGCCGCGCTGGAGCAGCAGCTGCGCGGTCGACGCGTGCCCCTCGCGCGCCGCCATCATCAGGGGCGTGTAGGCGCCGCTCTGGCGCGGCGATACCGCGTCGAGCTGCGCGCCGCGCTGGACCAGCAGGGCCGCGATCTCGTCGTCGCCCGCCGCGGCCGCATAGTGCAGCGGCGTCCAGCCGCTGCGGTTCACCTTGGCGCCCTTGGCCAGCAGCGCATTGACCGCATCCTTGTTGCGCTTGAACGCGGCCATCATCAGGGCCGTGTTGCCGTTGGCGGCCGTGGCTTCGAGATTCGTGCCCGGATGCTCCAGCAGCGCCTGGACCACCTCCTTCGCATCCTCGCGCACGGCCAGCACCAGCGCGGTATCGCCGCCGATCGGGTTGAGCTCGTTGGCGTTGACCCTGGCGCCCACCATCTTGCGCACGGTGCCGGCGTCGTCGGTCTGCACGGCACGGAAGAAGGCCGTCACTTCTTCCGGCGTCGGCGGGGACACCGCCTGCGCGGTGGACACGAAGCCTGCAAGCAGGCCGGCAACAACGAAGGCGCGGCGGGTGGTGGACATGGTGTCAGCTCCTTGCGGTCTGGAACAGGTTGAAGAAGTTGTCGGTCGTCTGCTGGGCCACATCGCGCAGCGAGACGCCCTTGAGCGTCGCGATGAATTCCGCCACGTGGGCGACATAGCCGGGCTCGTTCATCCTGCCGCGGAAAGGCACCGGAGCCAGGTAGGGCGAATCGGTCTCGATCAGCATGCGTTCGAGCGGCACGGCCCTGGCGACCTCCTGCAATTCCCTGGCGCTCTTGAAGGTCACGATCCCGGAGAACGAGATGTAGAAGCCCTGGGCCATGGCGGCCTGGGCGACTTCCAGCGATTCGGTGAAGCAGTGCATCACCCCCGCCACCCCGCCCTGGTCCGTGCCGGCGCCCTCTTCCTGCATGATGCGGATGGTGTCGGCGCTCGCGGCGCGGGTGTGGATGATCAGCGGCTTGCGGGTCTCGCGCGAGGCGCGGATATGGGTGCGGAAACGCTCGCGCTGCCATTCCAGGTCGCCTTCCAGGCGGTAGTAATCCAGGCCGGTCTCGCCGATCGCGACGATCTTCGGGTGATTGGCCAGTTCGACCAGCTGCAGCACGGTGGGCTCGGGGGTGTCCTCGTAGTCGGGATGGACGCCGACCGAGGCGTAGATGTGCGGGTATTGCTCGGCCAGCGCGAGCACCTGAGGGAAATCAGGCAGGTCGACCGAGACGCACAGGGCGTGCGTCACCTTGTTCTCGGCCATCTTGGCCATGATCTCGGGCATCCGGGCAGCCAGCTCCGGGAAATTGATGTGGCAATGGGAATCGATAAACATTCCGCCATTTTAATCGAGCTGCGGCCAGACCGTGATCGAGTTCCCCGAGGAGTTCCCGTGAGTAAAGATTACCTGCGCGGATTGCGCCGCCCCTGGGCGAAGGCCGCGCACAAGGAGCGAAAGCTCAAGCGACGCGCTTGCCAAGGATAATCAGGTCGCGTTCGATCCCGTCGAGATTGGCCACGCGCGGGAAATTCGCCCAGGTCTCGAAGCCGTACTTGCGGAACAGCGCCAGGCTCGGCGCATTGTGGCCGAAGATAAACCCCAGCAGGGTATGCACCTTGACTTCGGGCGCGAAGGCCATCGCCAGCTCCAGGCAATACCGTCCGATCCCCCTGCCGCGCGCCCGCTCGGCAATGTAGATCGACACCTCGGCCGTGCCCGAATACGCCGGGCGGCCATAGAAGTTCGAATACGACAACCAGCCCAGCACTTCCGGCTTCTCGCCGGTATCGTCGGCGGCGTGGATCACCCACAGCGGACGGCGGTCCGGCGTGTGATCCGCGAACCATTGCTCGCGCGACTGCACGGTAATCGGTTCGGTATCGGCGGTGACTTCGCGCGAGGCGACCGTGGAGTTATAGATGTCGACGATGACCGGCAGGTCGTCGCGGGTGGCCAGGCGGTGGACGTAGGACGGCATACGGCAGGAAGTAGGGAGAAAACGTGGTTACAGGGTATGGGTCGCGCGCGACGAACGCAGCGCCGCGCCGAGGATCTCTTCGATGCGCAGCTTGGCACGCTGCCCGGACTCGTCCGCCGGAAAATGCACGCCGATGCCCTGCGCCTTGTTGTTGTTGGCGCCGGCCGGGGTGATCCAGGCGACCTTGCCGGCGATCGGGTATTTGTTCGGGTCATCCATCAGCGACAGGATCAGGTAGATCTCGTCGCCAATCTTGTAGGGCTTGTTGGTCGGGACGAACATGCCGCCGTTCTTAAGGAAAGGCATGTAGGCGGCATAGAGCGCCGCCTTTTCCTTGATGGCCAGGGACAGGACGGACGGCCGCGGTGCTTGCGGAGCGTTCGGGTCTGTCGGGGTGGCGCTCATCGGTATCCTTTCAAGTGCATCAGCTGCAGCACGAAGTGTACTCAAGCAACATGTCTTCGACAAACAATTTTGCCGACAGGGGGTGCTCGGCCACTGCCCGGCGCTCGTTGGTGGCCTTGATGGCGCGCATCAGGCTCGCAGTGTGCACCTTGGCGGCCAGCGCCGCAAGCTCACGCTGGTAGCGCGGATAGTAGCGGATCTGGCCGGACAATTTGAACGCGGCGACATCGTACAGCCAGCGCTGCAGCCACGCCACCAGGGAAGGCAGTTCGCCCTTGGCGAGGCGCTCGGCGGCGCGCAGCGCGCCGTCCCGCGACGGCTGGGCCAGGAAATGCAGCAGCGCCTCGAGCTCCTCGCGGCTGCCGCCTTCGCTCTCCGCCAGCGCGGCCAGCGGCGCACCGCCCTGCTCGCGCAGCCAGCTGTCGGCATCCGCGACGCCCTGGGCCTTGAGCCAGGCCAGGGCCTCCTCGTGCGAGGGCATGGGCAAGGCGAACTTGCGGCAGCGCGACAGGATCGTCGGCAGCAGGCGGTCCAGGCTGTTCGATGCCAGCAGGAAGACCGTGCCCGGCGGCGGCTCTTCCAGGGTCTTGAGCAGGGCGTTCGAGGCCGGCATGTTGAGCGCCTCGGCCGGATACAGCACCACCACCCGCAAGCCCTGGCGGTGGGTCGAGATGTTCATGAAGTCCGACAGCGCGCGGATCTGCTCGATCTTGATTTCCCTGGACGGCTTGGCGCTCTTGGCCTTGCGCTCGCCTTCGCCGCCCTCCTCGCCTTCCGCCGGCTCATCCTCGAGCGCTTCGGGGCGCACCCGGCGGTAATCCGGATGGTTGTGCTGCACGAACCAGCCGCAGGACGCGCACTCGCCGCAGGCGTGGCCGCCCGGCTTCACGTTCTCACACAACAGGGCCTGGGCAAAGGATTCGAGGAAATCGGCCTTGCCGGTACCGGCCGGGCCATGGAACAGGATGGCGTGCGGCATGCGCGCGCGCATCTGCTGCAGCTGCGCCCACGCGGCTTGCTGCCACGGATACATCGTCACAACAATTTCTCCAGTACTTCCGATAAGCGCGCGCGTGTGGCTTCGATCGAACGCGTGGAATCGATGACCACGATCCGCTCCGGGAACTCGGCGGCGCGGCGCAGGTATTCAATGCGGCATTTCTGGAAGAAGTCGGCCTGTTCGCGTTCGAACTTGTCGAGGGTGCGGGTCGCGTCCAGGCGCTCGCGCGCCACCTCGAGCGGCACGTCGAACAGCAGGGTCAGGTCGGGCTGCAGGCCCGGGTGGACCCAGTTCTCGAGCATTTCCATTTTCTGGCGCGGGAGGCCGCGGCCGCCGCTCTGGTAGGCGAAGCTGGCGTCGGTGAAGCGGTCCGACAGCACCCAGTTCCCGAGCGCCATCTGGGGCGCGATCACCTGGGCGATATGCTCGCGCCGGCTGGCGAACATCAGCAGCGCCTCGGTTTCCAGGTGCATTTTTTCGTGCAGCAGCAGCTCGCGCAGCTTTTCGCCGAGCGGCGTGCCGCCCGGCTCGCGCGTCGACACCACGTTCTTGCCACGCGCGCGCAGGAATTCGGTGACGAAGCCGATGTGGGTGGACTTGCCGGCGCCGTCGATGCCTTCAAAACTGATGAACTTTCCCAGCACGGTACTACCTTCGCTCATCGGGTGATCTTTCGCTGGTACTGATTGACCGCGCGGTTGTGGTCCGGCAGGTTGTCCGAGAACTGGCTGGTGCCGTCGCCGCGCGAGACGAAATACAGCGCCGGCGTTTTTTCCGGCGCCAGCGCCGCGTTCAGCGACTGGATGCCCGGCAGCGCGATCGGCGTCGGCGGCAGGCCGCCGCGCGTATAGGTATTGTAAGGCGTGTCGGTTTCCAGGTCCTTCTTGCGGATCTGGCCGTCGAAGCGCTCGCCCATGCCGTAGATCACGGTCGGATCGGTCTGCAGCAGCATGCCGGTGCGCAGGCGGTTCACGAACACGCCAGCGATCATCCCGCGCTCGCTCTTCTGGCCGGTTTCCTTCTCCACGATCGAAGCCATGATCAGGGCCTCGTAGGGCGTCTTGTAGGGCCGGTTCGGGTCGCGCTTTTCCCAGGCCGTCTTCAGGTGGCTCAGCATGGCCTGGTGG